>JAHDCE010000121.1:0-6371 GCA_020630045.1 Saprospiraceae bacterium
AGTACCGGTGACAATGATACCGGCCGCTGCCGTTCCGTGCCCGTGATAATCGTGAGTTTGAGCACTTTCTCCAAAAAAGTCCCAGCCGAAGGTGTCATCGTCTAGGCAATTGCCATCATCATCGACACCATTGATGGGGTCGCCATCATTGATCCAATATCGTTCTTTGATCCAATCGTGGTCCCATGATACTCCTGCGTCGATTATTGCTACTCTAAGTGGATTGGTGCTAGGAACCGGAGGTCCGAGGGGAAATTGTGGAGTGAAGAAGGTGTCTAGTTCTCCGATATTTTGTCCGAGATTGAAGATAAAATTGAAATCAGCGCCTTCCATGTCTGCGTCATCGTCAATGTTTTTTCGTTTGGGTTCTAAGTCGACGGTGTCTGAAAACTCCCAGGTTTCATATAGACCGCATAGACATTCGTCAACTACGGTGGCATTGAATAGATTTCGTTTTGTGATTTTGTCAGCTACCGTGGCACTTGGAGGGAACTGTACGACCACTTGCTGGCATTCAATCGGACTACCTTCGTCATTGGTGCAATATTCAACGACATCTAAAAATTGCTCATAGGAATATAATGTCAAGGTTTGTAGTTGAATGTTTTCAATTTTCAAAACATAGGTTCCTTCATTAGCATAATCGACACCCGCAATGACTAACTCATCCGTAGATGAGGGGCCGCTGAATACCGTTCCGTCCTTGTACCAAGTATATATGTTATTGGGAGTGGATATTCCGAAAGAGATGACAAAATTACTACCTACTGGCCTTTGGTAATACGCTGGATAAGCGATGCTGTCTTGTGGTGAAAGTTCGACATAATCGGCCGGTAAGGGTGTAATGGGTAGCAGCTCAGCAAAGGTGAGCTGGTTGTTTGAAATTATGATGGTGTCTAAAAAAGCAGGGCCTGTAAATGGAGGCATTGATTCAAGGTTGTTGTCTCCCAGGTGCAATATTTTCAAAAATTCAAGGTTGTTAATGGTCGGAGGAACAGCACCGGTCAAATTGTTGTTGTCCAATAATATCGAATGGACTCTAGGGCCATTTAAGGTTACACCATGCCAAGTGTCCAGTGGAGCTGATGTCAGCCAATTGGTTTGGTTGTTCCATAGTGTTCCATTTGTAGAAAGGTATAAATCTACTAAGGCTGTTGAATCTACGGGGTCAGCTTGAGCCCGGACTTTTTGAGTTTGAAGGGAAACAAAAAATAGGGAAAGGCACAAGCCAAGGATGATGGGTCTGAAACGAATCAGGTACTTCATGATAATTTGGTTTTGGACTACAGTAATTTCATTCTCGCATTTGAAGGAAGAGCTTCCTTCGTTAATTTGTCGGGAAGTTTTTCTTTTTTCCGGTGGATAATCGGATTATCCAATTCAAAAAATATTCCGGTAAGGAATAGGATGTGAATATTTGAAGATGGGAAAAAGCAGGAGTTCCCGTTAATTTTTCTCGATGGACTATTGTAGCCATAAGTTAGTACAATTATTTATTAGCAAGTACCCGAACTAAATAAAAATGTTACCGCAAGAGACTTTTTTTTAATTTCACAAAAAAAACGGTAACGCATTCGACCAAATAAATACACTAGGGAATGAAAGCAGTATTCACAGATGATTCAATTATCACGAACATTCTGGGAGGTGGTCGCTCAAGGGAGCAAGCTATCGCTTATTTGTACAACGAGAGTGGCATCAAAGACGAAGTGATGAAATTCATTAGGTCTAGGTCAGGTTCGCAGGAGGCTGCCGAGGATATTTTCCAAGAAGGCATGGTGAGTTTGGTCATGAATATCCAAAAAGGAAAATTCAAAGGGGAGGGTTCGATCAAAGGATATTTATATGGGATTTGTCGTAATATTTGGTTCAAAAAAGCCAAAAAAGAGAACCCGGGACACGATGAATGGAACCCCGATCAAAGTGATGCTCCTGATTTGAAAACACCGGAATACCATCTGTTCAATCAGGAAAAAAAGAATGTGATATTGGAAGTGCTGGGAAAACTGGGTGAAAAATGCAAGCAGTTATTGCTCTTATGGAGAATGAGTTATTCGATGAAAGAAATTGCGGAAAGAACGGATTACAAGTCCGAGGGAGTCGTCAGGAAGAAAAAGCATCAATGTATGAAAGGATTGGTGGCCATGGTCCAAGAAAATCCCGAACTCGTTAAGATTTTAAAAGAATAATTCGCAAAAGCTAAAGTCATGGAAAAAAATTACTTTGAATGGATTGAAGGATATCTCAATGACGAGTTGAGTGTTGCGGATCGAAACGAATTTGAACAGGCGTTGTCGGATTCGGAGGAGCTGAGGGGACAAGTGGAAGTTTATCCTTTGGCAGAAAAACTATTGGATATTGCATTGGCTCAAGAAATCCATGACATTATCGACCAAGTAAAGGAAGAGCCCGGAACAAAGGTCGTTCCGATGAAGAAGCGTTCCAATGTCCGTCGCTTGATGGCTCTTGCAGCGAGTCTCTTGCTTTTAGCAACAGTCGGATTTGGCTGGATGATGTCGGGGCGTTATTCTTCAGAAGGAATTGCCAGCACGTATTTTGAGCAATATGATGCCGGGGTGTTGTTAGGCGATGGCGATTCTGATGTTTATTCACAAGCCATCATCGCTTACCAGAAAGAAGATTACGCAACAGCGGCCTCCTTGTTTTCATCTATTACCCCAGAAGACGGAAATTATATCACTGCCAACTTTTACTTGGGTGTTTCCAAGTTGTCGACAGGTGAACTTACTGCGGCCGAAACGGCATTCAATATCGTAGCTTCGGCAGATGATCCGCAATTGCGGGAACCTACCGATTGGTACCTCGCAATGACTGCATTATCCGCTGGTGATGATGTGGAGGCCCGTTCAAGACTAGAAGCGATTACCGCCAATTCGGGTCACTATTATGCAACCAAAGCCCAAGAGGTGCTTGACGATATGGGTACGGTATGGCATGGATGGTTTAAATAATGCCAATTCGATAAATCAATCTCCATAACAAAAAAGGCTTGCCGGAAGGCAAGCCTTTTTTGTTACCAGTCCTTATCGGACTTATAGGATTTTTCACTTTCCTTTTTTAATTTTTCTTGCACCTTTCGCTCCTCTTCATCTATGACTTCCAATTGGCGTAAAGCCTCCTCTTTGGTCATTTCTTTAGAAACCGGTTTGGGTTCGCCCTCTCCTTCCTGTTCCTCGTCCTCCTTGGGTTCATTTTGATCTTCTTGTTCAGATTGTTCCTCATTCTGTTCTTCCTGTTGCTCTTGGTTCTCACCATTTTGCTGCTCTTGGTTTTCCTGATTTTCTTGTTCTTGCTGCTCCTGGTTTTCTTGTTGCTCCTGGTCTTCGCCCTGTTCTCCTTCTTGCTGCTGCTGCTGTTGTTGTTGCTGCTGTTGTTGCATCATCTGCATGGCCATCGCAAGGCTTTTTTTGGTGTCCATGTCTTGTGGATTGAGGCGAAGGGCGTTTTTGTAGGCCTCCACACCATTTTGGAAATCCTGTTTTTGAATCATGGTATTTCCCATATTGTGATAAGCCTGAGCCTTGATGAGCGGGTCTTCGGTATTTTCAATAGCCGCTTGATACTCTCCGGCGGCCTTGTCCAATCTATCTTTCATTTGGGTTTCGTCCAACCCTTCTTCATTTTGAAGCCCTTGGATAATGGCATTGCCCCGATTGAAGTGTCCCTTTACGGAATTCGGATTTTCTTCGATAGCCCTCATGTATTCCTCCTCAGCTGAGGAGAAATCACCTCTTTCATAGCTTTTGTTTCCTTCCAACAAGGATTTATGTTCACTTTGAGCGGAAAGTTGAAAGGATAAAACAATGCAAATGATAGAGAATAAATAATGCAGTTTCATGTCAAAATAGATTCAAATCAAAATACCTGTACACCTTCAATAACGAAGTCCGGCAGGTTTTATGTTCAAAGTTATGCATTTTCAGGTTTAACAGCTTTGATGAGGAATACATAAGGCATCGAAGTTTTGAATGATTTAAATCGAAACTTTCCGGATTCGAATTCTTCCACATCAGGAAAACAAGGCCAAGGAGAATAATCGTACTCCTTGAATTTTGAAATATGTAGCCCTTGTTCGATAAGAGGCATTAACGTTTCTTGTAGCGAATGCGCCCAAAAGTATTCGTCCAGATAGACCGAAGCGTTTTGATCGGCATAAGTTCCTTGGGTTACTTCATGGTCGGGTTGGCCGGGATTGAAATAATTGTATTCGACACTCATCTTGTCCCAATCAAAACAATAAATCATCGGATGGAATTCCGCCATCAAAAATGTACCACCGGGTTTGAGATACTGATTGATAATATTTGCCCATTTTTCCAAATCCGGCAACCAACCGATAACACCGTATGAAGTGAAAACAATATCGAATTGTCCTTCTAGGTGTTGGGGTAAATCATATATGTTCGATTCGACGAAAGTCGCATTCAAGCCTAACTTTTCATTCAATGCCCTTGCTTCTTCAATCGCTTTTGGAGAAAGGTCAACCCCCGTACAATTCGCCCCCATACGGGCTAGTGACAATGTGTCTTGACCAAAATGACACTGAAGGTGCAATATGGATTTGCCCGACACATCCCCAAGCTCATCCAACTCTATATTTTTTAATGAATTTTTCCCCTTGAGAAAAGAGTCCATTTGATAAAAATCAGAACGAAGGTGAACCGGTGTTTTGGCGTCCCACAATTTTTTATTCGCTTCGAAGTATTTGTCTTCCATGATTTTATTTATTTGAACTACTCATCAAAGCCGCCTCTCATGATATAGGCATCCAAGCGTTCCAATATTACCGCTGATAATTTGTATTTGGATTCCTGTGTCCACCCGGCTACATGTGGGCTTAGTACCACATTGTCCAAATCATAAAGTCGCTGGTAAAGTTCCTGTTCCTCGTTTGAAAATGTTTCCGGCTTTTCGTTTTCAAACACATCCAAGCAAGCACCTCCGATAGTTTGATGTTCACATTCCAACATTCTAACCAAAGCCTCCGTATCTATAATTCCTCCCCTTGATGTATTGATGATAATCGGGCTTTCCGCTCCTAGCGAACTAAAGAAAACCTCGTCGGCGAAATGATGTGTCTCTTCATTGAGTGGTAGGTGAAAACTAATGATGTCCGCACGTTGCATAATGTATTCCAAAGTGCAAGCCTCAACATATGGGAAAGCATGTGTGTAGTCGACCTTGTATTTGTCATAAGCAAGTATCTGCATTTGCATGCCGGACAGTTTTTTGGCGAAGGTGCTACCTGTTTGCCCGAACCCGATAATACCTATTGTTTTTCCTTGTAACTCGAATCCCCGATTCGCTTCCCGATTCCAGATTTTTTGACGGACTTCCTTATCGGAAATAACGAGTTTGTTTGACAGTGCCAGTAACATTCCCAAGGCGTGTTCTGCTACCGCATTCCTATTGCCTTCCGGCGAATTGATGACATGTACCCCCCGTTTTTTGCAAAGCTCTTGGTCGATGATTTCCATGCCTGAACCCAACCTGGCCACGAATTTCAAATTGGGCGCTCGGTCAAGTAATTTCTCATCCACTATGATTTTGCTATTGATAACAAGGCCGCAAAAATCGCTTACTTTATCATACACCTCCTCCAAGGAGATTTTTGGTAAATATTCATACCCGAACGAAAAAGCATTTAAACCCTCCATCATGACAGGATGGACGGAATCGGTAATCAATACTTTTCTTCTCATGATTTTACTTGTACTTTTCGATGATGGCGTCACATGCCTCATCTAACATTTGGTATACATTCTCGAAACCATCATTTCCATAATATGGATCCGGCACGATTTGATTGATGCCCGGGCGGGACATATTCATGATGATTTCAACCTTAGCCTCCTCTTCAGGCGTTTGGGCAAGACGAAGTATATTCCTATAATTGGAAGTGTCCATTGCATATATGACATCAAATTGATCCAAGTCCCTTGAAAGGAATTGTCGCGACTTTTGATCGGTAATGTCAAGGCCGTGTTTGTTCGCCACATCAATCGATCGGGGATCGGGCAGTTCTCCTGCATGATAGCCACTGGTTCCGGCCGAATCGACATGCCAATCCAGTCCATTTTCAAAGACCTTTTGTTTCAGAATACCTTCTGCAAGGGGCGAGCGGCAAATATTACCTAGGCATACCATTAAAATCTTCATATCTCTAGGATTAACCTTTTCTAGTCAAGGCGGTTTTTGTTGCTTTTATAACGTCTTTGACGCCAAGTCCGTATTTGTCCAAAAGTTGGGCGGGAGTACCACTTTCTCCAAAACTGTCATCAACCGCTACATATTCCATCGGGGTAGGCAAATGCCTGCCGAGTACTTGGGCGATAGAATCGCCCAAACCG
>JAHDCE010000121.1:6381-9332 GCA_020630045.1 Saprospiraceae bacterium
TCAGCGGTAACCACACATCGGGTTTTTCTCGCTGATGCTAAAATTGCCGTTTCGTCTAACGGTTTAATGGTATGTATATTAATCAGTTCAACACTAATACCTTCCTTCGCCAATTCTTTAGCGGCTTCAACACTTTGCCAAACCATATGTCCGGTGGCGAAAATGGTAACATCCGAACCGGTCGCGAGTGTAAGTGCTTTCCCGATTTCGAATGTTTGGTTTTCAGGGGTGAAAATCGGCCATCCGGGGCGACCAAAACGGAGATATACGGGGCCATAATGATCGGCAATCGCCATGGTCGCGGCTTTGGTTTGGTTATAGTCGCATGGATTGATAACGGTCATGCCCGGAAGCATTTTCATCATGCCGATATCTTCTAAGATTTGGTGGGTCGCTCCATCTTCTCCTAGGGTCAATCCTGCGTGAGAAGCGCATATTTTTACATTCTTATGTGAATATGCGATGGATTGTCTGATTTGGTCATACACCCTACCCGTCGAAAAATTCGCAAATGTTCCCGTAAAGGGAATTTTGCCTGTGGTCGCTAGGCCGGCGGCGATTCCCATCATATTAGCTTCCGCAATACCGACTTGGAAAAAACGTTCCGGGAATTCGTCGATAAAAGGCTGCATTTTCAAGGAACCGACCAAGTCCGCGCACAAGGCGATTGCGTCCTTGTTCTTTCGACCGACTTCGAGTAGTCCGGCCCCGAATCCGTCCCTTGTGGCTTTTTTTCCTGTGGCAACAATCTGATTGAGCATATCTTGGTTAATTGTAAGAAAGCGATAAAGTTCAATAACTTTCTAATATTGGTTATTATTAATAATCTCCTAGGGTTTCTTCTAATTGGGACAAGGCCGAGGCCAATTGTTCATCATTGGGAGCTTTTCCGTGCCATTTGTGCGTACCTTCCATAAAATCTACGCCCTTGCCCATTTCGGTTTTCATCAGTATGACCACCGGTATTCCCGAGCCTCTTTTTTTCTTAGCGGCATTCAATGTTCCGATAATGTCCTTGAAGTCGTGGCCATCCATCTCCATGACATCCCAACCAAATGACTTCCATTTTCCAACCAAGTCACCCAAGGACATAACATCATCATTAGAGCCATCGATTTGTTGTCCATTCCAATCGACTGTAACAATTAAATTGTCCAATTTAAAATGGGCTGCTGACATTACGGCTTCCCAAATTTGGCCTTCTTGTAATTCCCCATCGCCCGTAAGGGCAAAAATGAAAGAATCGTCCCCGTCCAATCTTTTGGAAAGTGCGGCTCCGACCGCTACGGAAAGACCTTGACCGAGCGAACCGGATGCGACGCGGACACCCGGAAGCCCTTCGTGAGTAGCAGGGTGTCCCTGTAAGCGTGAATTGAGCAGTCTGAAAGTCGCAAGTTCTTTGACCGGGAAGTAGCCGGATCGTGCGAGAACGCTGTACCAAACAGGAGAAATGTGCCCGTTTGATAAAAAGAACATATCTTCTCCTTTGCCTTTCATGTTGAAGGCCGGGTCGTGATTCATCACCTCAAAATATAAGGAAATGAAAAAGTCGGTACAGCCCAAAGAGCCACCCGGATGTCCCGAGTTGACGGCATGCACCATCCGAACGATATCGCGACGGACTTGAGATGCAGTTTTTTCTAAATTTGAAATCCGATCTGTCATTGAATTGGTTGATTGGTTCAAGTGCAAATGTAGGTAATTGCCATCAGGGAATTTATTTTTGCATAGTATTAAAATTCAAGAGGCAATTTTCTAATACTGAAAACAGTTACTTTGCGGTAAAATAGATAAAGACATGAGATACTTTTTTTGTTTCATTACCTTATTCGTTTTCATTTCGGCATCTCTGGCACAAAAAGCTCCTCTGGGGGAATTGGAATTGCAACGGGATGGAAGGTACTATCAGATTAATCATATCGATCCGTTTACGGGAACGGCCGTAGAAACTTTCGCCAACGGAAAGAAAAAATCCAAAGCTGAGTTCAAGGATGGTAAGATTCATGGAAAGGTGGTGCAATACCATGAAAAAACGGGAGAGAAGGCTTCGTCTGTAGAATATAAAATGGGGGTTAAAGTAGGGACAGAAACCCACTGGTACCCCACGGGTGTGAAAAAATTAGAAATTGCTTATGTAGATGGTTTGCCCAATGGCATGGTGAAAGAGTATCATGAAAACGAACAAGTCAAATCGGAAGGTCGATTCGTGAGCAACCTAGAAGAAGGCTTACATAAATGGTATTTTAGGGATGGAAAACTGGATCAAACGATAGAGTTTGAAAATGGAAAAGCGGAGGGCAAGGTGATGTATTATCATCCGAATGGCAAGAAAAAAATGGAGGCCGATTATAAAAATGGCCTGATGAATGGCATGATGCGCGAATGGCATGACAACGGCAAGCCTAAGTATGAATGTAAATACGTTGATGATCGGGAGCAAGGAAAAGAATTTGTGTATTCTAAAAGAGGAATCTTGTTGGAAGAACGGACTTATAATAATGGAGAAGAAGTGGACTATAAAGATTTCCGAAGCGGATCCGTTAAAATGAATAATGGCTTCCGCCAAATCTTTAATGAAGAAAAAACTTTTTTCTATGTAGACGTGATTGGTTCGTGGGTTCGTCCTAGGGCGAGTAGGGACATCACCTATGTAGTAGATGACTTTGTAATCCAGTTGTTTAATATAAATACTAAAGAACTGGATATAGATGCGAGCACCGATGAGATGTCCATATTAAAAAGTCATTTGTCATTTGAAAAAAAATACATTGAAGCGGCGGTCAAATCATCCATTGACATTACTGAACAATCAGGAGTGACCAAAAACGGAAAACCTTATATATACTGGTCGTTTCAAACACCTAACCCCGACGGAGGTTCAAGCAGTAGGGTCGTAGTACAGGAACATTATATATCTATGGTTTGTGGAGAGGAAGTACTGATGATATATT
>JAHDCE010000122.1:0-7872 GCA_020630045.1 Saprospiraceae bacterium
CGGATTTTTAATAATCCATCGCCTTCCGGCGAAATTTATCCCCTTGGCAGCTTATACTACCAAGGGGATTTTTCCTTTACTTATTTTTTTGTCGCGATAACATCTATTTCAGGAGAGTGTTCTTCTTGAGGCAAAACCATTCCCCACAGAATAAATAACAGGAACAATCCGATACCTATGGCGTTCTCAATCGTGTTTTCCACTAGAAATGAGAAAAAGGAAATTAAGAAAAAAGCCAATAAGTATTTATTCCTTAATCGTCTTTTTTTGAATAAGGGAATCAATAAGCTCAGAACAAAAAATGCCAGTCCGATAAGTCCCGTACCTGCCCAAACCGAAATGAATTGATTGTGAGGCATTTTTTTTGATTCTTGGGGTAGTTCCGGAAGATGCTTGTCATAGTGACCCATTACTTGGTGTTTCACATCTCCGGCTCCGACTCCAAGCAAGGGGTTCTCCTTGATGATATGGACTCCCATCATTAAGGAATGCAGCCGTTCGGAATCTGAATAAGTTTCTCCTTTTCCTTGTTGGAATTGTTGGAAATCCCATCGCATGTAAGCTATTTTTTGCTGGAAACTGGGAAGTGAATAATAAGCGATGATGGGTAAGGCGACCAAGCCCACTAAAGCAACTGTTCCGACAAGGAGACGACGGGTTAAAATAATATGTCGGCAAATCAAAAATCCCATGGTTAAGTAGAAAACGGCCAATCCGCTCCTGACTGACAACACATGTAGAAAAGTCAATAAATAAATCGTTGAACCCAAAATCAACCATCTTTCTATGGGGTTTTTCACTGTATGCCGGTCTCGAAATAAAAAGAATCCGACGAAAGTCGCAAAAGCCCCCATCAAACTATATCGGATATGATTGGTGGGAGTCGGTACGGGTTGCCCCTTGGAAATAGCCTCGTTGATGGCTTCAAAATCCAATATATAATTACCTAGGACGCCAAACGAAGTAATGACATATAAAATGAAAAAGAGATAGTGTAGATTCAAATAAAACTTCCTAGGAACTCGAGGTATCGCAGCGAATGCGAAGGGAAGGATTAAAAAGGGAATTTTAATCCGTAATCGTTCCAATAAATATTCGTAATCCTCGGTAGAGTAAACCGAAGTGAATAAGACGAGTAGGAATGGAACAGTCCACCACCACCAATCCCGTTTTTCTCGAATCGTTTGTTTGAAGTTTTTCCAAATCGGGCGGATTTTAATTTTTCCCTTATTCCATTCGAAAATCCCGACCAACAAGGTCGCTAGCATGGACATGGAAAGAAGGAACTCGGCGGAAGTTAGCAAAGCCGTAATCCAGCACGCCGAAATAAAAAACATTTGATGGTGATATGACATCCAACTCGAACGCATCCGCCAAAATTAACGGACACATAGCTGGAATCGTTATCTTTTTTACAATTCTTTTTTCTTTTATTGGTTAATTTCAGCAAAGAATGGAGACTTGCGGTTAAAATTTCTTTAATGGATTGGTATTCTATTTACTTCAAGATTACCTTTGTCTAAAATTGAATAGCAAATGAAAATGATACGTTTGATACCCATCTTATTGTTGGTTTTGGGAATGACCACAACCACAATGGCACAAAAAGTAGGACACATTGATTCCAATGCCTTATTGACTCAATTGCCGGAAATGAAATCGGCAAACTCTACCTTGGAAACATTCCGTACGCAGAAGCTCAAGGAAGCGGAGACTAGAATGAAAAAAATACAAGAATTCTACGTCGCTAATATGCAAAAAATCCAAGAAGGCACACTTTCTCCGGTTGAACAGCAGCAGAAAGAAACCGAGTTGCAAAGACAGCAAGCGGAATTTAAAAAATATGAAGCTGACATCCAACAGCAGATCATGAGTAAGCAAGAGCAGTTGTACCAACCCATATTGGATAAGGTCAACGCCGCTATCAAAAGAGTCGGTGAGCAAAACGGATTCGACTATATTATGGATAGTAGTTTCGGAGCATTGGTTTATATGGAAGACAAACATGATGTCACCGAACTTGTAAAAAAGGAACTTGGTATATAACCCAAGTCGGTTAAGCAAAACAGTAAGCCTCTTCTCTTTTGGGAAGGGGCTTTTTATTGTTCTTTTCTTTAGGGATTCAAACACCTTCTCAGGACAAAACAAAAAGAAAGGCGGCTTCCTCAAAGGAAACCGCCTTTCTTTTTTGTTCATATCATCGGCGATTATTGTTTAATCAACCGTTTCGTAATGTATTGGTCTCCGACAGTAATGTGTATGAAGTATACACCTGAAGGTATATCTTCAATATTGAGGGTAGTATTCTGACCTGAAATTTGGCCATATTCTCGCGTCATCACAGTTTGCCCGATACTAGAAATCAGCGAAAGGGACACATCCACGTTTTTAGTGAATTGCATTTCAATACGGACAAAATCCATCGCCGGATTCGGATTCAGACTGAAGTGTGATAATGAACTGATTTCATCAGAACTCGTAGTGAACCCGGGGTTAACCGTAGCAGTGGCAACATTCGTACATCCATTGGCATCTTCCACTGTAACGGAATAATCCCCTGCTGGTAGGTCAGTGATTCCGGGGCCGTTTACACCGGTATCCCAAGTATAACTATAAGGTGGCGTTCCATTGGTCGTATTGGCATATGCCTCTCCATCCGCAAACCCGACAAAAGATTCATCTTGAATCGTAAATTCAACATCCAATTCAGTCGGACAGGTAAACCCTACAGTAACGGTAACGATTTCAGGGCAACCGCCGTCATCCATGACTGTTACAGTGTAAGTTCCGTCAACTAATCCTGATTCTGTAGCACTCATTCCTCCCGAACTCCAATTGTAAATGTACGGACCTTCTCCGAATGTCGGATTCAATGTGGCCGAACCGTCGGCTGTTCCTTCTACAGAGGCGTCAGTTACTGTTACTTCCGTTCCTAATGTAACCGGACAAACTGCTGTCAGGACAACTGTAATGATATCAGGGCATCCCGTTCCATCCGTTACCGTGATAGTATAAATTCCTGCGCTCAATCCTGTTAGCGTGCTAGTGCCTGTCGAATTTGTCGTTTGGTCACCAGTACTCCAATCGTATGTGTAAGGAGGTGTGGAATTGGCGTTCACCGTGATGCTGCCATCTCCGGTAATGCTATTTTGTGATTCCTCTATGATTGAACTCCCTGTAATTGCTCCTGAAACACAAGTCCAATTGATATCTACCGTGTCCAATTCCATACATCCGCGACTATCCATGATAGTGACATAATATTGTCCTGCAGGAACTTCCGATAATACATCATCTGTATCGCCATTGCTCCATTCATAACTATATGGAGGAAGACCTCCTCCTAAGGTAATAGTCGCTTGTCCATCAAAGGTAGTGTTCAATGTTGTTTCATCTGTTACCACGATAGAAGTGCCAAACCCACCGGAGCAAACATCTGTTATGGAAATGTCGTCGATTCCTACTCCATCAAAGTTGGCGGTAGATCCGTCAGAAAGAAAAACGAATCTTAGTCGGACATTCCCAAATCCTGCAGCACCATCTAAAGCATGGGAAACATTGATCCATCCTCCGGAGTTTCCATTGAAATTGTCATCATATAAATCATTGTACCAATTGGGATCCGCAGCCGTTCCTACCTTAGCCCAAGTATCACCCCCATCTGTCGAAACCTCAAGGTGAGTACCATCCCAACCTTGTTCTGAATTGTATTGAATAGCAAATGACACTTCAGGGTCGGCATCCAGGTCTGACATGTCAAAACAGGAAGAAGTCAAGTAGGTCAAGGAGTTGTTTTGGTAAAATCCGGTGAGGTTGGTAACCCAAGCATTGGAACCACTATTTGCAGAATTGATACTGCCGCTGGCAGGTGGTCCTAATTCCCAAATTGAAGAACTGGAAGAAGAACCATTGGAAGCCGTCCAACCATCTGATCCACTTTCAAAATCGGTGGAGTAGGGTAGTACCTTAGGGGCTACATTTTCAAAAACGAAGGTCAATGTATCGTTCATTAAGAACTCGTCGCCGGATAATTCTGTCCAAGCTTCTATGGTGTAGGTTCCGGTAGCGGAAAAATCATATTGCGTGATAAAAGTATAATTGGTCGATTCAAGATTGCCGATATTCGCGGTCACATAACCGTCTGGCAAAGCATTGATAGGGGCACTGCCATTCACCGAATAATAAACGGGGAATCCGCCTTGGCTTTGCGATCCGACATTGGTGATTTCAATGGCTACGGATTCGATGCCAAGACCACAACTACCCGGGCTAGGAGATAAGATTTCTGTTACTGCTAAATCATTATCAAACCGTTCATTGACGCAAAAGTCATCAATGAGAATATCATTGAAGAAAGGTGTATTTGCTGTACCCTCAACATAAAGCCTACATTGAACCAAAGAACTGCCGGAAACATAATCCAAAAGATTGTATTGGTATTCTACCCATTCAGGCGCGTCATTAATGATAGACGCTACAGGAACCCAAGTCGCCCCATCAAGTATCTCAAGGTGTAATGTGTTATTTTCTCCGGGTTGATCATTGTTGTATGAAAACATCCAGAATGAAATATATGGAGCGGAAAGCGAGCTGATGTCGTATTGAGGAGTATATAAATATCCTCCTGATGACCCGGAGTAGAGGTTACTTCCGTCATACCAAGCGAAAACGGTACCTCCTCCTGAAGTGTGGTCGTCGGCTTCTTCGGCTCCATATTCAGGAAAGGCACTAAAAGTCCAATCTCCGTCAAAATCTTCAGTCCAACATGTTGGGATTTGTGAGTTCGTGAAATCTTCACAAGCCGGGAAAGATGTAGCCGGAACACATTGCGTTGCAGCTGATGTCGGACCATTAAATATACTAAGGTCGCCCGGGGCACAGACCTCTTGGATATAAATGTCATATTCGGAACTGGGCAATAGACCGGTAATTGTAATCGGAGGAGGCCCCGCGATTCCTGTGATTAATGTTCCTGTTCCAAGGGTGAATCCGGGAGGGCCGACCTCTGCGTTGAATTCGGTACCCGGGCCTTGTGGTGACAAATCTATTGTTACACTATTAGAAGTAGTGGCGACCGTTGTCAGCATAGTGGGCAATCCACAAGTCGGAGCCGGTATACATTGTACGATACCTTCCCATCCTGATTCTTCTCCGCTAAAATCGGAAGTGAACACAAAGGTCAAACAACCGGAAGGACTACTGGCAACAGCAGTCGGAGGAAGTGTATTTCCCGTATACTCCCCTAAAAGTGGGAAGGTAGCGTCAGGGCCGTCATAAATATTTAGAAAATCCCAGCCTTGTTCTAGATTGAATGAACTGAATGAAACCACTACTATATCTCCCGCAGAGCTCGGACAAATGACAGTTGTTTCATTTTCTCCATTGGAATAATTGCCTGTCGGTCCTCCTGAGTCATAGAAAACACCCGTGGCACAGAAGTCGTTTTCAGTAGTGAAATTAATCGGGCCGATCCAGATGGATTGCCCATCGACTCCACACTCACTTTGAACATAAAAATCATAAGAAGTCAATGGATTTAAAGTAGTGGATGAGGCCATAGGCATTGAACTGGTGCCGGAGTCCACGATACTACTTCCTTGACCGGCGCCTGCTGGTACGATTTCCCAATTCCAAGAGGTTTCTGAACCGGCAGCCCAAGAAAAATCAGCAGTATATGCAGTTATTGCATTGATCGTTACATCTGCAGGAAATGGGCATGAAGCTGGCGGTCCACAGGTTACACTTGCTTCCCAGCCGGCCAAGTTGCCGGAAAAATCCGAAGTGAATACAAAGGTCAAACAACCGGAAGGATCACTCGGTACGAGTGGTGGAGGAAGCGTGTTCCCTGAATATTGTCCTAGAAAAGTGCCTCCCGTTCCGTTTCCGTCATAAACATCCAGAAAGTCCCAGCCGAATTCTAAGTCCATAAATGAGAAAATGACGGTGACAATGTCTCCCGGGTTGTTAGGGCAGATGATATATGTTTCATCGGATCCGGGGGCATAACTATTGTCTGGTCCTCCATTGTCATAGAAGACCCCTGTCATACAATAATCATTAGCAGTTGTGAAAGAGAAGGGGCCTGCCCAGGAAGAAGTACTGCCTCCTCCACAGTCATCTTGGATATAAAAGTCATAATCCGTTAAAGGGGTTAACGCCGAAGAAGAGGCGGTATTTGTAGATGTCGTGCCTGAATCCACAATACTATTCCCTTGACCGGCTCCTGCCGGAACGATTTCCCAGTTGTAAGAAGTTCCTTCTCCCGCATTCCAAGTAAGGCTTACTTCAAATGCAGAAAGTGAAACGATTTCAATGGTATTGGAAGGTATGCAACCTGAAGAGGCTACTATTTCAACAGTATAATCTTCCGTTTCTCCATAATAGGTGCTCTCGCATGCATCAAAGCTACTTGGGTCGAAATAGTTGGACTTTATTCTTAATAGGTGAGTGCCTGGATTTGCTCCAATGGGTATGATGACATCTACTGATTCTGTTCCGGCGGAAGCCATTGTGAAGTCGGTAATGATGAGTTCGGAAGATTCGAAAACATCGTTATCATTAAAATCAATCCAAGCGGAAATAACTTGATTTTCAAAAGTTGTAGAAAATGTTGCCGTGTAGGTAAGACCTTCTTCCAGGGTGGTGGACAGGGCGGTAAAGTCGCCATATCCCGTACCGATATCATTATTGCAACCGGAGTTGATATTGTTGATAGTGCCAAATGTAAAAGAGTTGAAACCATCGCCATATGTACAGCTCGACGCTGGTATACAAGGTTGGGCATAAGCTTGGCAAATACCGAAACAAACAATGAACAATGTGAAGAGAAGTCTAGAACAAGGATTCATATCAAAAAACTTTGCGTTCAGATGAAAATATAAAAGACTGTGAAAAGCCATCAATTTATTATTTCGCAGTTTCTTAGAGTGCCAAATAATACCTTTTTAAAGATGAGTTGGATTTGTTGCTACTAATCTAGTGAAATTAATGCGAATCCCCGTCATTGTATGTTGATTTAGCCGATAATTCATCGGCTTCAAGACATGTGGAAATAATGTTAATAAAGATGGTGTCCATTTGAAGGATTTTAAGGGAGTCAGGTAGAATGAGATAATTTGGAGAAAGTCGAATGTTCGAACTCATTGCAAAAATTCCTTAGAACTTTAATTTGGCGAATAACGCGGTAGAACAAAAAACACAAACCACTTCATTCGGTCAATAAAAAGTAGAAACGTCTTTTTTATTTGTCAGTTTTAAAAACTTTTTCAGGAAAATGATGTTCGAAAAAAGTGCATGCTTCAACAAAATTTAATAATTCATACTATTTTGGGGCAGATTTGCTGAATTAAGACTTATTTGTTTAACGGGATGGCGATTTACTCAATCAAGGATTTAGAAAAATTATCGGGAGTCAAAGCCCATACCATTCGTATTTGGGAGCAACGATACAATTTGCTCCGTCCCCAACGAACCAATACCAATATTAGGTACTATCAAGATGAGGATTTAAAGTTTTTGCTAAATGTCGCTCTGTTGAATCGCCACGGATGGCGAATTTCAAAAATAGTAAAAATGACTCCCTTGGAATTGTCGGACAAGGTTCGGGAGATTTCTGAAGCCGATTTCGAATATAATACTCAGTTAGATGCATTAACCATCGCCATGATTGAGATGGACGAATACAAGTTCGAGAAAATCATAGGTGCCAATATTAAACAATCCGGTTTTGAGCGTACGATGCTTGAAGTCCTTCATCCTTTCTTAGACAAATTGAGTGTGCTGTGGTTGACCGGGTCGATCAATCCGGTTCAAGAGGCTTTTATCAGCTATTTGATTCGCCAGAAAATCATAGTGGCAATAGACAAAGAACCA
>JAHDCE010000122.1:7882-9305 GCA_020630045.1 Saprospiraceae bacterium
TGTTTCGGGCAGTAGGGTCAAGAAATTTATGATGTATCTGCCCAAGGGGGAAGACCAGGAGTTGTCATTGTTGTTTATGCATTATTTGTTGAAATCCCGTCGGTTTCAAGTCGTTTATTTAGGAGGCAATCTTCCCTTGGAAGATGTAGAGACGGCCTACGGAATCCACAAGCCCGATTTTGTTTATACCATCATTACGGAACCCTTCCGTAAAGTCCCTGTCCAAGATTATGTAGATAAATTAGTGTTTACTTGTCCGGAAAGTGAAGTTTTGCTTTCTGGCATGCAAGTCATGGCTAATCCCATTAAAACCGAAAAAGGAAAGTCCCGAATTTTAGTCGGACTAGAAGAAACCCAGCAATTCTTGAGTGATTTGTCCTAGAGTTCGCCTTCAGTTATCGAGGTGTTTTGCCAGCTCCCTGTTCAATATATTGTCCAATGTGTTGAATTTCATTCATGTTTTTCGCTTAGACAAGTTGTTTGTTGAAATAGCCACTGCACTTGCTGCAAATGGTATAATGCCCTGTCCCAAAAGATAAGTTGTATAAGACTTGACTCGTGTATATAAACTTTAAGCAAGTGGAAACGATGACAAAAATGTCGCACGGCATACTTTTCTTTCAGAAAAAAATGAAAGTTAATTTTTATTAGTTTATTATCAATTAATTGTTATTCAGTTGGTTATGCTTTATTGCTGATTGTATTATTGTCCGTTTAGTATGAAATCAAGCGTTATTTTGTTTAACGAGTTTGTTTTTTGTTTAATCTTTTAGTAACTTTGGTTAAACAAATCTCTTGTTACCATGACTAAGACTGAATTTAATTTCCAGCTCAATCAGATGTCCAACATCCTACATTCCTTTGCTTATAATCTGACGAAAAATGTAGAAGATGCTAAAGATTTGTATCAAGAAACCGCTTTTAGAGCGATAACGAATCAAGAAAAATTCCGCCCTGGGACGAACTTTAAGGCTTGGTTGTTTACGATTATGAAAAATATTTTCATCAACAACTATCGGAAAAAGGTCAAGGCGAATACGATTATGGATTCCACTGACAACAATTACTATATCAATTCAGGCAAGCAAACAGTAAGGAACGACGGTGATGCCAATATTTTAATTAAAGAATTGACAGTAATGATTGAAGATTTGGAAGATGGTATCAGGATTCCTTTCGTTATGCATTATGAAGGGTACAAATACCAAGAAATCGCAGAGCATTTATCCCTGCCTTTAGGAACTGTCAAGAGTCGGATATTTTTCGCTAGAAAAGAATTGAAACATATCATTCATAAAAGATATTCCGGAAACATCCGGGAAAAATTTAGCTAGCACATTGTGCAATAAGTTCTTTGGGGATTTGAGATATGGATTTTATTTCAAATCAATGAACACCCGGAGCCTAATAGCCCTAGCTATTA
>JAHDCE010000123.1 GCA_020630045.1 Saprospiraceae bacterium
GGTGCATACATAATCAGGCTGTGTATCCGTTCGGGGTTAGTCGCGGCGAGGTAAGTGGCGATGGTTCCCCCGGTTGAGGAAATCATGACGATTGTATTTTCTCCCAATAGATTTCCGATGGCGATGGCTTCCTTTCCGGACTCCATCAAATCTTTCGGGCTGATGTCTTTGAAGGATTCATTGTCGTCTCGACCGTGGCCGGCCAATCTGGCCATATATAAATTACATCCATATCGTTTGGCGAACTCATACGCGATGGGGTCTCCTTCTCCCGCACTCGCCGAAAATCCATGAATAAATACCAAACTGAATTCGGTTTTCCGAATTGAATCCGCCCAAACGATGTGGGCAGCATTGCCGGGTTTGAGGCGATCGACCTTTGCTTCCTTTCCGGCAACATAAGCGTCCAGTTTTTGAAGGGGGATATCCAAGCCCGACATTTTATCGTCGAAGGGAGGGTAATCCGGTCGCGGCCCTAGTAAATAAATGATGACCAAGACGGTCAGTAAGATGAAAGGAATGTATCTTTTTTTGAATCGTCTCTTCTTTTTCATACGGCAAAATTTGCCATAAAAATAGGTTGAAAAATAGATGTTATCACGAAAAATTGAGTATAGCCAAACCGTTATTTTGGAAATCCACTTCGTTATTCCCCTTAAACGTAGCTAGGGCTATGCTTTGCGGCGAATGCCTCGCTGATTCCAAAAATAACGATTCGTCTTTCATACAAAAAATTTCGTGATAACATCTAATCGTCCTTGACGAAATAAGGGGGAATGATGGAAATATTTCATTACATTGTGTCATACTCGGTCGGTATTTACCGAATCGGGTCATAGCGAATATCATGAAATCGCAAACAACTCAAAACCGAAGGAGGGCAATCGCGGGGATTCCGCCCGGCTTCCTATTGCCTTTAACCTTCCTCTTTTTCGGATTATTCACTACAGACTGCAACCGTTCTCCGGATGATGGATTGACCGCTTTCCCCATGAACGATAGTATTTCAAAATTGGGGAAAAAGAAAGGAAAAAAACGAAAATACGTTTACACCAAAGACAACGCTCCAAACATGGAAACCCCGGGCTTCCAACAAGAATGGACCAAGGCGGTTCGCTTGCAGAAAAAGTTGTTGGAAATCAAACGGAGGGGAAAAAAGAATTTTAAAATCGGGCAGGCTCGCTTTGATGTAACGGATTTGGTTCAGACGACCGAGCTATTGGAACAATGGGGAGCATCCGCATTTGTTCCGTTGGCGGAATATTTTGACTTGTACCAACTTTCCGGAAAGGATGGTCGAGGAAATGTTCAGTTCACTAGTTATTTTAGTCCGATAATCCGGGTGAGTGGTCAACAATCGGGTGATTATCCTTATCCGATATATGCCCGTCCCAAATCATGGGAAGGCAAGATGCCGACTCGAAAAGAAATTTACAAGGAAAATGCCTTAGCGGGAAAAGGACTTGAATTGGCCTACGCCAAAAGCTTGATTGACATTCAAAAGATGCAATTACAAGGATCGGGATTCGTCCAGTTTCCGAATGGCATGATTTACTTGTTTTCGTACGGCGGTACGAACAAACATCCTAGGAGGAGTGTCCAGCGTTACTTCAAGGAAAATTTCGTTCAAGGGAAAAGAGGTGTCACTTTCGGACGTATTGAAAAATACATCGAAAAGCATCCGGACAAAAAGGATGACATTTTATTCCACAATCCTTCTTATGTCTTTTTTGTCAAAAAAACATTTGGGAACCGTGTTATGGGAGCCGGAAATGTCCCCTTGACCCCCGGATTGTCCATCGCATCGGATAAATACAAACTTCCGATGGGCACCTGTTTTCTTGCCGAAGTCCCCAAACCGGGAAAACGGTTTACCTTACACGAACCTAAATTCTTGTTTGCCCAGGATGTGGGCGGAGGCGTAAGTGGTGCCGGACATGTGGATTATTACATGGGGATTGGTGAAGACGCCAGAAAGCGTGCCGAGGTAATGAATCATTACGGGAGAATGTGGTTGTTGTTGCCTAAACATAAACGATAATTGTTGGTTAGTGAATTCTTGTACTCTAGACATTATTACGAATTAGATTGTATGGCTATAATTGATCTTTCATCCTCACTCTTCTTCATGTACTCATCATGGTAGCTACGGCTACCAGATTCCGTGCATTCATCAATTGAGAATAAAATCTCTAATTCTAGCTCTCATAAAAACAATTCGTAATAATGTCTTCTGTTTTAGAACAGTTCCGGTACCGGAAAAATAAACGGGAGGAATACCTTTCCGGACCAGATCTATTCGTTCATTTGTTCGGGTAGGGCAGATTTAATTTATGCCCAAAAAATCTATAACAAGTAACAGTCCGAAGGCAATCACGGAAATGTACAACAAAAGATGTCTCAAGTCTCGGTTCTTATTTTCCATTGTCGAGTTGCCTACAGTTTCATAAAATTCCTGAGTATTGGTTTTCTTTATCATCGTTTAGTATGTTTAATCGTGCGTTGGTACATAGGTCACTATTTTATTGTTCGGAAGGAAATCGGATTTTCCACCTTTCGTGACATCACAAGCAATACTAATCTATGAAAATGGGGGTGGTTTGTTGTTTAATCTTCTTTATCCCTTAATAAAGTGTCAGGTGTAAGATTATACAAGTCAGCTTTTTCCGAAGAATACCCGAAGGTGGCGTGAGGCAGCTCACTCTCAAGGTAAAGTGACAGATTTTTTAGTTCTTTGGGCGGAATTCTAAATATGAATTCTTCCTTGTCCAACATTTTTAGGACTAGGAAACCGGATTCAAAAAGTCGGAAACCAAAAGGCATGTTTTCGCTAATCAAAGTGTACACCCAAACGATTTGACCGGGATGGTCAAAAAAATAAGATTGGAATTCTCCTAATCGTTTTGAAGTACCGGTATATACATCATATCCAAGTTTCGCGCCTACTCCTAGAAAGAAAATTGAAAACACACAAAATCCGTATGATTTTGTAAAGGTGAGATTTAAAAATACGAGAGCCAATACCATCAATGAAAAAGCTACAATATAAAATTGACGGATTTCTTTCTGATGATAATACGCGAGATAAATCATCAAATCTTCAGGAGAGTCCCAATTGGCTAATGGCTTTTTCATACAAAAATCCCGGAGAGTTTACCTCCGGGACTTATTAAATTTTTAAAATTTGAATGATGGTTATAGTTTGGTGAATTTACCAACTGCCACCTTTGAGCCGCCATCCAAACGTACGATATAAACTCCGCTCGGCAAATCCTGAACGGATACATCAGCACGGCTCATTCCTTGTATATTCTGAGAACGAAGAACACGTCCTTCCATATCCAGTATCTTCAATACGGTCGCATCTGCTTTCCAATCTTGGACGGATAAAATGTCTTCGACAGGATTCGGGAACAACGAGAGGTTTTCTACGTTAGGAGAAAACGTGGATGTCGAAGTAGAGCCATCGGTGACGCGGAACAAATCAACACCCCCTTCTACGATATGTCCGCTTCCATTATAGTCCGAAGCAATGAAGTGAATGGTCATATTTGCAGTAGGCGTCATATAGTCAGATACTCTAATTTCATTAAATTTCCATGACATTTCCGACTCGCTCAATACTTGAATGGTGGCTGTTTCCAAACCATTTTCCAATACGACCTCTATTTGGTCGTTCGGCTCGCCACTACCACCACCATTAATGAACCAGAGGTAATAACTGATATACGGATCGGTTCCCAGCGCTAAACTAAAGTTGGGTGATGAAAGTATTGTTTGACCACCGTCGACATCATCCGCTCCTACGTCTCCGCCACCGTTTCCGGTAACGTATGCCCAAGTACCTACATCATCCGGTACATCATCTTCAGGATTGATGACGGAACCTCCTCCGAATGTGGTTCCTACCGGATCGCCAAGCTCCCAGGCTCCTCTTTCTGCATCTCCGGAAATCGTCCAGCCCAAATCTACTGCGAATGGGTCGATGTATCCTTCTTGTAGTTCGATAACTACATTATTTGCACCATCCACTACACTGTATTCCACCACTTCGGTGGACAATGCCCAACTACCGGCGTAAATGTCATATCCTCCGGTAAATACACTAGTCAACGTGAAGTTGCCCATTATATCCGCTTGGGTTTCGAAGCTTACACCATCTCCATCAAAACGGACTTTGGCATAAGCTGCCGGATTTCCCGAAAAAGCATTGACGACTTGCCCCGTGACAATTACAGAAGCAATCGGGTCCAATTCTACATTTTGAATATTCAAAACACCGTTGTCCAATTCCACGGAAATGATTTTTGAGTTATATCCGGGAGCTGAATATTCTACCTCATAGGTACCTGCTTCTCCAATTCCTGTCGCATAGTCTCCCATGGCATTTGTGTTGTCATTTTCGGGTCGTGTGACAAATTCCACTGATGCGTTTACGATTGGATCCCCGGTATCGGCATTCGTTACTTTTCCTTCTAAATAACACCCACGGATAAAGTCCACATCAAATACAAATAAACCGGATTCGATGTCGGATGCCAATATTTTGCCGGAAGGCAAAAAAGGATAAGCGCCCCAACATCCATTTGTTCCGGACCCCACTCCTGGATAAGTGTCATATCCTCCGACTTCGATCATATTGTGTGCTCTGCTAGCATCTACGATCTTCATTCCGTCAGTATAGTAAGAAATGACCAAGTAATCATTGAGAACATGTACATTGTGAGGGACGACTCCGGTGCCTTCCGTGTCCAACGGGTGATAAGTGTCTATACGTCGTATATTATTCACATCTGAAACATCGTAAGCGTCTACATTGGCATTTGCTGTTTCATCTGTGGTGAATAGGAACTGGCCGTTATCGGATAGCCAAGCATTGTGTGAAACGAGGGATGAAGTAGGTTGATATGCCAATGTTATCGGATTGGATTTGTCCGAAATATCAATAGCAGAAAAGTTTCCTGAAAAGACATTGGAGCTCCACATCGTATCATTTCTCACGTAAACATCATGTGAATAAAGGTCTTCCGCCACACCTACTAATGGAGGTTCGATAGGATCCGCAATTGCGTCAAAAATCAATAAGCCACCTTCATTGATATTGGCTCCCGAAATATAAATGTGCCCTTCGTCGATATACAAATTGTGGATGGTCAACAATTCACCGACAGCGGTTCCGGAATTGATTTCGGGAGTATAAAAACTATGTGAAATATTACCAAGATGAGCTTCGGACATATCGATGACCAAAATTCCATCAGCGGCTTCAGCTGTTACGTATACATAATCGCCCCAGTGTTTCATATCTCTCCAGACGGTTTCCCCTCCGGGAATGAATTCGACTTCCGTCGGATTAGAAGGATCGGCAAGGCTAATTACCGCGGTTCCGTTCCGCAGTCCCATGATAGCATATTCGGTTCCTGCCGCATCAACGAAGCCCCAGATATCATTGCCCCCTGAAGTATAATCGAGTGTTCCCACTAAGGTGGTATTCACTCCTTGTCCCCATAAAGAAAGGGACAAGCAGATTGTAAAAATTGTGATAAAAAATTTCATGATGATAAAGAATGGTTATTAGAATGAAATAGTCTTCTTATGTTTTCCGTTTTCCGGGATGCTCGACCACTGCCACCGTCAGCCTTGAAGAACAAATCTGTTTTCCGTCTTCGCGGAAAATGTCAATTTGCCAAAAATGCATTTTGCGACCGATTTTGATGGGTTTCACGATTCCCGTCACCCGACCCGAAGTAGCGGATCGAATATGGTTGGCATTGATTTCAACTCCTACAGGGTGATATTCCGTGATGTCTTGAATACACAAAGCGGAAGCGACGCTTCCTAAGGATTCGGCCAATACGACAGATGCACCTCCATGTAGTAAACGTGCGGGTTGGAATGTCCGCTCGTCCACCGGCATGGATGCTTTGATAAAATCCTCACCGATTTCTTCTACACGGATATCCAAATGTTCGAGCATCGTACCGGCATGCATACTGTTCAGTGCTTCAGGATTTGCTTGATGTTTCCAGATACTCATATCAAGATGCGAACGGTTTAAAATGTTTTTGGTTTTTCATTGCTTACCTTTACTTGGGGTTAGTGAAGCAACATTAAAACCCTCTACTCTAATTCATTTTTCACTTAGTTGTTCGCCGTTTTATGGAAAAAGCTAGGCGAAGTTACCAAATTCAAGTATGAAAAAGCATTTCTTCATCATTATTCTCACTGTCCTTGGATATTGTATGACAATACAAGGACAAGTTTTCGGCTCTATTTCGGATGAATCGGGCGAACCACTTTCTTTTGCGAATGTGTATGTCAAAAACTCAACGACGGGTACGACTAGTAATTTGGAAGGAGAATACGAATTGGACTTGGCTCCCGGCAATTACGAACTCATATACCAATATGTGGGTTACAGTCAAAAATTGGAAAAGGTCGAATTAGGAAATTCTCCACTCAGGTTAGATGTGATTTTGGAGGAAGAAAGCGTCGGTTTGCAAGAAGTGGTCGTGACGGTTGATGGAGAAGACCCCGCTTATGCAATCATTCGAAAGGCTCGTGACAAAAGAAAATATTACTTAGGATTAGTGGACGAGTACGCCTGCGATGTATATATGAAGGGTAACCAACGGGTGGCAGACGTTCCCGATAAGTTCATGGGTATAGAAATTGGAGATATGGGGGGCGTGCTTGATACGACAGGAAGTGGTATCGTGTATTTGTCTGAAAGTGTTTCGAAGTTAAGCTACCAAAAGCCGGACAATTACAAGGAGAAGATGATTTCTTCAAAAGTCAGCGGCAACGATAATGGCTTTAGTTTTAACCAAGCCTCTGCGATGGATTTCAATTTCTATAAAGAATCCTATTCATTGGGAAGGAATATCGTTTCTCCCATCGCCGGAAATTGTTTCAATTATTATCAATATAAACTGGAAGGGGCTTTTGTAGATGAATACGGAAATCTTATCAATAAAATTCAAGTCAAGCGGAAAAGGGATACCGATCCGGCATTGAACGGGCATATTTATATCACCGAAGATCTTTGGAACATACACAGTTTGGACTTATGGACGGATGGAGATGGTATCGGAATCGACATTCTTGATACAATAAGAATAAAAGAGGTGAATGTACCCGTTGAAGGACCTGATAAATGGTTGCCGATTTCAAGGGTGGTGGATTTTAAGTTGAAAATATTTTTCATCCAACTTGAAGGCGAATTCACGGCGGTTTATAGTAAATATGATTTGAATCCCAATTTTCCGAAAGGAACGTTTGGAGCCGAAGTATTAAATGTAGAAGAGGAAGCCAATCAAAGGGATTCTTCTTATTGGGAAGCTATCCGCCCGGTGCCATTGTCAGATGTGGAACAGGAAGATTATATAAAAAAAGACAGTCTTCAAAAAGTATGGAGTTCCAAGGAGTATTTGGATTCAATGGATAGGAAGAACAATAAATTCAAGGTCATGGATTTGCTCTTTGGTTATTCTTTTTCAAATTCATATAAAAAATGGAGGATTTCCGTAGACCCATTGTCATCCATTCAATTCAATACGGTTCAAGGTTATTATCCATATATTAATGGGTCGTTTAGGAAAACATTCGATAGTGACAGGAATCGATGGTTGGATTTTCAGGGAGGCATACTATATGGTATTGCAGACAAACAAGTAAGGGGTAAATTCGGCGGCCAATTCAATTTTGACCAAGTAAAATATACGAGAATTGGGATTGAAGGCGGAAGAATGGCAGTTCAATTCAATGAAGAAGAACCTATCGCTCCGCTCATCAATACCCTGACTAGTGTTATATTTAGACGGAATTATGCCAAACTATATGACAAATATTACGGAAGGGCTACTTTTAGACAAGAGCTTTTCAATGGTTTGTTTTTAACGGCCAATTTGGAATATGCTCACCGCAAACCTTTACGCAATCATTCGGATTATAGCTTCTTTTATCGGGAAGACAGGGACTTCACTTCCAATGACCCGATTGACACGGCCAATTTTGATGGAAATGCATTTGCACCACACGAAGCACTGACTATTGATTTGACTTTCCGCATACGCCCCGGGCAAAAATACTTGACCTATCCAAATCGTAAGTTTATAGCCGGATCGAAATATCCTACCTTTTATTTCAATTACAAACGAGGAATTCCAATTCTGGGAGGAGACACGAATTTTGATTTCGTTTCCCTGGCGATGACTGACAATTTCGGATTAGGCGTATGGGGCAACAGTGATTTTAGAGTAGAGGGAGGAATGTTCTTATCTGATGAATCAGTTCCATTTATCGACCATCATCATTTTAATGGTAACCGCAATTTTTTATTACGAGTTGACAATTATACCGATCGATTTAAATGGCTTCCCTATTATGAAGCAAGTACGACCAATCCTTATTTCAAAGCTCACTGGGAACACAATTTTGAAGGAGTAATCCTAGGAAAAGTACCTGGTATCAGAAAACTTAAATGGTACTTGACAACAGGAGCGAACTTCCTTTACACAGAAGACTTGGGACCTTACACCGAGGTGTCGGTAGGTTTGGATAATATCGGATTCAAAGTATTCAGAATACTTCGATTCGATTTTACCACTGCATTCCGCAAAGGAGAAAATCCAGACTTCGGGTTTATTTTAGGATTGAAACTCTAGGGAATCATTTTTCTTTTCCGAAGATATTTTTCTTTGATTGTGTCCCTTCCGTTCCGAGTATCGGAGCCGGACGCGGAGGTTCGTCATATACATGGTCAAACACCTTTTCCACATGAACCCATTTTCCTCGTTTTAATTCCAGTCCCTCATAGCTACCATCAGGTAATAAAATGAATGTATAACCGGGGAAATAGGCAGGCTGCATAATCAGATGGTCGAATAATACGAGCTCTCTTGATTCGTCATAATTCAAAGAAACCACCGCCTCACTAGAATATTGTAGAATAAAACGATGATAAGTCAATGTTTGGGGAGGAATGTCCTTTTTCCGTTTCGTATGTTCAATTACAGGAGCACCGAACACGGGTTCTCCTTTGTCATTAAAACTTAAGACATCCAGTACCTTCCGTTTTTCAAAAAACTTGAATGCGTCGAATCCAAACAATAGGTACATTTTCTTTCGTTTACTCTTGAACTCTTTTATATTATAATATAATGCGCCATACCACCTATCTGCCGGTAACTCCAAAAAATCGGGACGACGAATTTGGAACGAACGATCTGTTAACGGATAAATTTTTGAAAGCCCTTCTTCTTCCTTCTTTTGGATGATTCCAAAATACCTATAAT
>JAHDCE010000124.1 GCA_020630045.1 Saprospiraceae bacterium
AAACTAAAAATTACGATTTTCAAATCGACAACTTATTTTTTGTCTGTTACTAAACTTAGAAGCGGGCTACCGCTATCCAATGTTTTCTGTTTTTTTATAGTTAGACAATACTGTATCTAAGTATTTGGTAAGTTCACCGTTCTGTTTCATTTCTTTAATCAAGGCATGCCCTCCATAATCAAAAAGTTGGAATTCAAGCCCAGGGACATTTTTTATTCGGTCGTAATGTCGGCGATCCATTTTACTGTTAAGGGCAAAAAATACTTCAGCTTTTTGTTGTTTGCTTATTGAATGTTTTTTGAAGAATGCTTTTAAATCCAAAAAGTAATTGGGATTGGGATTGTTTTGATATAGTTTTTTGATGTTTTCGCCCCATCTTTTTTCACGATTCAAAAGCCTCAATAGTTTGGACAGGAAGGTTTGTGGTGAAAATGCAATGATGTGATCAATCTCCAATAAGGTTCCGAATACAAGGGCCGCATAAGCACCGGCCGAATTACCTAAAAACACGACTTTTTTTGAATTGAATGCTTCTAGCTTGGCCTTTAATTCGATTAGCACTTCTTCTAGGTTATTGGATTTATCCAATCCCTTGCTATACCAACATTGGTTTAAATCCCGGACAAAAACCTTATTTCCTTCATATGGGGCGAGCATTTTAAAAAATTCGAATACGGGCAATCCCGGTCGTTGATACAGCCCACCAAACACGACAATGGTCAAATCACTTTTTACATCGTCATCGGAAATAACGATGATACTATCCCTATTGTCAGAAATATCAATCATATCCGAATGCTTTCAATTCTTTCAAAAAAATTTTTTCCAATTGATTTTTTTCATTGGGAGTCAATTCTTTCGCCCACTTCCTAATCGACTTTGTCGTGATTGGCTGTGAAACGTTTTTATGATGTTTTAATTGGGTCGTATCTCCCATAGAAGAATAAGTAGATCGATATTCTGCGACCATATGTTCTACTCGTTCTTGTCCCAATCCTAAAAAGGCGGTTACTTCTTCCATGGTTTCAATGGTTTGAGATACCAAGTCTTCATATCTCAAAACCAATGTTCGATTCGCGGGTATTTCATTATAGAAATCCGAAATTAAACGGACGCTGTTTTTCCACCTCAACCCGGCATCGTCCAGGTTTTTTTCCAGTCCTGATTTCACGTATGAAAGGCTTACATCCCTTCCGTCTCTGACTATGTGTATAAATTTAGCTCTAGGAAATACAGTGTTAATCCACCATAAATTGTAGGCATTCATAGGGGTTTTATCTCCCATTATTCGGCCCGCTTCATTTTGTTTGGAAGCATAGCATTCATATAATTTATACAACATATTATCAATGCCTCTTTGCGGCATTGACAAGGTTTCCCAAGATTTTTTCACTTCTACCTCTTCGATTCCCCAGTAGTCGAAATCTTTGATTCCCGAAATTCTGTTCCAAACAATATCCTTAAGGCCGTTCCAATCTAAATGTCGATTTTCCAAATATTCGGCAACCACTTCAAAAAAACCGTAAAATTCCGGAGGAATGACGATGTTTTCATGTGTAGCCAGTACAGCTCTCAAAAGCGTATTGCCGGATCTTCCCGAACCGACAATAAAAAAAGGAGGAGTCGAATATATATTTTCAGAAGCCTTGACCGGAAATCGATTTCTAAATGCAAAATCGCCTCGTTTAAGCCTATTTAAACGCTTGAAAAAGGGAATGACCCGAGTTCCATATTTTGTTGTTCGAGTCCGTCTGATTTTCCTCGATAAAAAATTCATCCTATTCGTTTCCTTAGTGTATGATAAGCCGCACTCATATCTTTTTTATTCAGACTATATGCAGTTGCGACAAAAACCAACAATCCGACAAAAGCTCCTAGGAATAATCTCAACATGTTGATATCCGGCAGTACATATATTAATGCGGAAATCGCCAAAATCGTAGCGATAGCCGGCAATACGACTTTTGAAATCAACAATGCGAACCGTGAAATAGTCATTCCAATAACCGGTTTTAGGATAATGTTGTAACATAAGGGAAGCATCAGTATTATTTCCCCTGCAATTAACCCCCAAAGGGCATAGGTGATTTTTATTGGAATCAAGACCCATAAAATGAGCAAGGCCACCACCGTAAAAATCAAATTGTACCTTAAAGACTCCTTGACTTTGCCACGAGATATCAATAACGGTCCGAATGTGGTTCTAAGTAATCGAATGGAAAACAGAACACTTAGCAATTGTAATATAGGTGCGGCGGATACCCATTTTTCGCCATAAAAAAACAAGATGGTTTCTTCGGGCATCGTTGCAGAAACAGCAAAAATGGGAAAAATCATCAAGCAAGTTGCCACGAATATTTTTTCAGACCATTCTTTAAGTTTACCATCCTCTTTGATCTTAGCAAAAACCGGGAAAGCCATTTTTCCTAAGATGGAGTTGATGATAATTATCGGTTTTTTTATTAGGAGTTTAGCGACTGAGTACAATCCCAATACATCAGTTGCTAGGTATGTTCCAATAATAAGGCTATCTCCTTGTTGTCTTAAGTAGCTGATCATTCTTTCTCCTAACTGGGTAACACCGAAGTTGAGGAAAAATTTGATTTCCGGATAGGAAAAGTAAAATTCAGGAATATGAAATTTACGACCAAAAAATATTTTCGCAGAAGCGGTTCCTAGCATTTGGACAAAATAGCCCGCGACCAAAGCAAATACTCCGAATCCTAAATAAGCCAGCGTCAATGTGGTTAAGAAAGAAGCGATGGCAGTAGACATACCAATTTTAGCCAAAACCGGAAACATCAATTCTTTTCGTAGAATGGCGTGATATTGCATAGCAAATCCGGTTACGAAAAAAATCAAGGACATGTATTTCAAAACCGATTCTAATTTGGGCTCCTCAAAAAAGAGGGCCAAAGGGCCACTCAGTAGAAATACCGATATCGCCAAGACGAAACCAATACTTACGTTTACCCAGTATAAAGAAGAGAGTTGTTTGTGATTAGCATCTTGCTTGAAGATGATAGCGTTGCTGATACCAAAATCCATAAATATATTGCTCACTCCCATGACAATTAGGGCCATGGTCATGATGCCGTAATCTTCCGGTTCTAGTAGCCGGGCCAAAACCATTATCCGAATAATTTGGAAAACGGCATTGAATACGGACTCCAGTGAGGTCCACTTCCCTCCCTTTATTACCTTTTTTTTAAAGTCTGACATCTAGAGAATCGAAGATGGTTGGTCTATCATTCTCATTAGATATTTTCCATATCCGCTTTTTATCAGAGGTTTTGCTATATCGGCGAGTTGATCCGAATTGATGAACCCCATACGCCATGCGATTTCTTCGATACATCCGATTTTGTATCCTTGTCGTTTTTCGATGACTCGAACGAACTCCGATGAATCGCTCAAAGATTCGAAGGTACCGGTATCGAGCCAAGCCGTTCCTCTGCCCATAACCCCTACAGTAAGTTCATTCTTCGAGAGATAGGTCTTATTGACATCAGTAATTTCATATTCTCCCCTAGGAGAAGGTTCTATCTCTTCCGCGATTTTCACGACATTATTATCATAAAAATATAATCCCGGAACCGCAAAATCAGATTTGGGTTGCGTTGGCTTTTCTTCTATAGATAACACCTTGTAGTCTTGATCGAATTCGACTACGCCGTATCGTTCCGGATCACTAACGGAATAAGCAAAAACCTTTGCCCCTTGCTGCAATCCGGCACTTTCTTGTAAAAGTTCTTTTAACCCGGAACCATAAAATATATTGTCCCCCAATATCAAGGCGACCGTATCATCGCCAATGAACTCTTTTCCTATGACAAATGCTTGAGCCAAACCATTGGGCTTTTCCTGTATGGCATATTGAAATGAACAACCTAATTCCGATCCGTCTCCTAGGAGTCTCTTGAATTGTGGGTTGTCGTGTGGAGTAGTAATGATTAATATTTCCCGTATACCCGCCATCATCAATATGGACAAGGGGTAATAGATCATGGGTTTATCATAAATCGGCATCAGTTGTTTTGAGATGGCTTTTGTAATTGGATAAAGCCTAGTCCCTGATCCGCCCGCTAATATGATTCCTTTCATCGTTTGGTGTATTGGTTTTCATAATATTGGCGATAGGTTCCTGAAGTGACGTTTTGAAGCCACTCTTTGTTTTTAAGATACCAATCAATCGTCAATCCTAGCCCTTCTTCAAATTGTAAAGATGGTTTCCATCCTAATTCCTGTTCTAATTTGGACGCATCTATTGCATATCTTAAGTCATGACCGGCCCGATCTTTTACATAAGTAATCAGTTGTTCGGAAGACCCGGCAGCCCTTGCCAGTTTTTCATCGGTTAATCTGCACAAGACTTTTATCAAGTCGATATTTCTCCATTCGTTATGACCGCCTATATTATAGGTTTCTCCTAATTTCCCTTGGTGGAAAATCACATCAATCGCACGTGCATGATCAACTACATATAACCAGTCGCGTACATTTATCCCTTCACCATATACAGGTAATGGTTTGTTATTGACAATATTATTGATGAAAAGGGGAATCAATTTTTCAGGAAACTGATACGGCCCGTAGTTATTCGAACAATTGGATATCACTATTGGCAAACCAAAGGTGTGTCCATAGGCCCTTACCAAATGATCCGACCCTGCCTTGGAAGCGGAGTAGGGGCTTTTGGGATCATAAGCAGTTTCTTCCGTAAAAAAGCCCCCTCCCAATTCTAAAGATCCATAAACCTCATCTGTAGAAACGTGATAGAATTTTTTTCCTGTAAAATCGTCTTTCCAATGTTCTTTGGCTACTTGTAAAAGAACCCCGGTTCCCATTACATTCGTCCTGACAAAAATGAGTGGATCAGTTATCGATCGATCGACATGGGATTCGGCCGCCAAATGGATGACACCGTCAAAATCATGTTTATTGAATAACTCGCGAATAAATTCTAAATCCGCGATATCTCCTTTTTCAAAGCGGTAATTGGATCGCCCCTCAAGGTCTCTTACATTCTCTAAATTGCCAGCGTAAGTCAATTGATCTAAATTGACAATTGAATACTCGGGATAATTTTCCACAAACCACCTGGCTACATGGGAACCGATAAAACCAGCGCCTCCTGTAATTAAGATTTTCATGTCGTTTTTTCCTTATTTTCCTTTTCTCAAAAAAGGATGTGAACGCTTAGACAAAGCAGCCAGTTCGTGTGCTCTTTCATCTATGAGTTGTTCTTTTGCATGACGGATGTCATGTACTAAACTAATGGATTTACGGGTTTCTCCGATTCTAAACCCATCGCCTGACAGTACCCGTTGATATACTTCTGTATGTAAGTTTTCAAATCCCGTACTAAAATCAAACGCCTCTTCGCCTATCCTCAATCGTCGAAATGTTCGATGGCCTTTTGTTTTGGCTGCTTGGGGTAAGGTTTCTTCGTTGACGCTTAAAAACCATTTGACCCTTGCTTTTTCTAACGCTAGAAATCCGCTGGCACGGTCATGGGAACGAGTATATATGATATTTTCTTTAACATCTCCGAATATCCAAATCAACATGTCGAAAAAGTGAATACCGATATTCGTAGCGATACCACCTGACTTTTGGACATCGCCTTTCCAGCTGGTATAATACCATTTCCCCCTAGAGGTAATGTATGTCAAATCGATTTCATGAACTACTTCGGAGGGTTCTTGTTCAATTCGTTGTTTCAATTGAGCGATACTAGGATGGAGACGCAACTGGAGCATATTGAAGATTTTCCCTCCTGTTTCGTTCTCCATTTCTTGAAGAGCGTCAATATTCCAAGGGTTTAGAACCATTGGTTTTTCGCAAATGACATCTGCTCCGAGACGCAATCCAAATCGACAATGTGCATCATGCAAGTAATTTGGAGAACAGACCGACAAATAATCTAATTGAACACCGGTTCTACGAAGTTTTTCTAGATGCCTATCGAATCGTTCGAATTCGACAAAAAAACCTGCTGAAGGAAAGTAATTGTCTATAATTCCGACGGAGTCAAATGGATCGAGCGCTGCTATCAAGTTACCTCCGACGCTTTTTATGGCTTTCATATGCCTTGGAGCAACATAACCGGAGGCACCAATGAGGGCAAATTTTTTTACAGCCATATTTTTTTAACCCGTCCGTTTTCCAATTGATAGTTTTCTTTGGTTGCTATACAAACCGCTTTGCCGTTATCATCAAAAAACAGCCTTTCTCCATGTTCTGAGATCCAACCGATTTGTCTACCGGGATTACCTACTATCAAAGCATAATCGGGTACGTTTTGCAGGACGACAGCACCTGCGCCAACAAATGCATATATCCCTAATGTTATGCCACATCGAATGGTTGCGTTAGCGCCTATGGTCACCCCTTTTTTTACAAAAGTAGGCCTAAACTCGTCTTTGCGATTCACCGCACTACGAGGGTTCATTACATTGGTAAACACCATCGAAGGCCCTAGGAAAACATCGTCTTCACAGATTACCCCTTCGTATATGGACACATTGTTTTGAACTTTGACATTATTACCCAAAACCACTCCCTTAGCTACAAAAACGTTTTGCCCAAGCACACAAGAACGCCCGATGACGGCTTCACTCATAATATGGCAGAAATGCCAGATTTTCGTCCCTTCTCCAATTGAAACCGGAAGGTCTAAAACAGAAGAGTCGTGTGCAAAATATAGGGATTCGGCCATTTATATCATGAGTTGAAAAAATTGATAACCTCCGATATAATATAGGACTGTATATCTGAATCAAGTTCGGTATGCATAGGAAGAGCGATTACCTCTTCACAAAGTTTTTTTGTAACGGGCATAGAACTATTCCTGTCCGCATAGGGTCTGAAAGCTTGTTGTTCATCTAAAGGGACCGGATAGTAAATCATTGCAGGAATTCCTTTTTCCTTTAGATAATTTACCAATTCATCCCGTTTTCCATTTTTCACTTTCATTACATATTGGTGAAAAACATGGGTAGAATGTTTTGCCCGGAAGGGCGTTTCTAATTGGGCTACATCTTTAAATCCTTTATCGTAGATCGTGGCAGCATTTCGCCTTGCTTCCGAATACTGATCGAGATAACGGAGTTTGATATCCAAAACTGCCGCTTGAATGGCGTCTAATCTTGAGTTCACTCCTACTACATCATGATAATATCGTCGGGATTGTCCGTGATTGGCTACCATTTTCAGCTTTGCTGCGATTTCGTCATCATTGGTGAACATGGCTCCTCCGTCTCCATAGCATCCGAGATTTTTTGAAGGGAAGAAAGATGTGCAACCAACATGCCCTAGTGTTCCGGTCTTACCGGAAAGACCTATTTCAGAATAGAAGTCGGCTCCTATGGCTTGGGCATTATCCTCAATAACATATAAACCATATTTGTCCGCACAAGTCAAAATTTCATCCATCCGAGCGGTTTGTCCGAATAAATGAACAGGAACAATCGCCCTTGTTTGGGCAGTAATTGCTTGTTCCATTGCACGAATATCAATATTAAAGGTATTAGGATCCACATCAACCATAATCGGAGTCAATCCCAATAAAGCAATGACTTCTGCTGTAGCAACATAGGTAAATCCAGGAACGATAACTTCATCTCCGGGGCGTAGCCCTAGGGCCATCATCGCTACTTGGAGGGCATCGGTTCCATTCGCACAACCGATTACATGTTTTACACCTAGGTATTCGGCCAAGTTTTTTTCAAATGTCTCTACATAAGGACCTTTGATGTACCTAGAAGAACCTACGACTTCCAAAATTTTTTGATCTACTTCCTCCTTTATCTTTTGATACTGGGAGATTAAGTCAACCATTTGTATGTTGCGAACCGATTTGTCCATTCTATAATCTCCAGTAGGTAACATTAAATTCAGTCGGATTGAAAATTGCTTTTAAATCCATAAATATTCCACCATCGTTTAATTTGGATTCAAAAAATGACGGATTCAAGTTTTTATATTCTTCATGTGCGACGCTTAAAATTACTCCGTCGTACTTGTCTTTCAAGTCTTGTTTTAGTGCAATATTGTACAATCCGTCCACTTCTTCGGAAGAAGCCTTTGGATCGACGACATCGACATTTACAGAGTAATCTTCCAGTTCTTTAACCAATTGGACAACTTTAGTGTTTCTGACGTCCGAAACATCTTCCTTAAAAGTGATTCCCATGACCAAGACATTCGACTCAATCGGATTTTTACCAATTTGCGTGAACATTTGCACAAGCCTTTTGGCAACAAATCCGGACATTCTATCATTGATCCGTCTACCTGCTGCAATGACTTGAGGATCATATCCAACTTGTTTGGATTTATACATCAAATAATAAGGATCGACCCCTATACAATGTCCTCCAACCAAACCGGGAGAAAATTTCAGGAAGTTCCATTTTGTGCCGGCCGCCTTCAAAACTTCTGTTGTATCTATATTCAAGCGATCGAAAATAATCGACAACTCGTTCATCAAAGAGATATTCAGATCCCTTTGGGTATTTTCAATAACTTTGGCAGCCTCCGCCACCTTTACGGAAGGAGCTTCATAAACTCCCGCTTTAATGATATGCCCGTATACATCGGATATTTCCTTTAATGAATGTTTTGAACATCCGGATACGATCTTAAGTATGGTTGTTAGGGTACGAACCTTATCTCCCGGATTAATTCTTTCAGGAGAATATCCATAACTGAAATCTTCTCCTGCTTTTAACCCTGAAAATTGTTCGATGATGGGCAAACAATCTTCTTCCGTACATCCGGGATAAACCGTTGATTCAAAAACGACATAATCTCCTTTTTTCACACATTTCCCTACAGTTTCGGATGCCTTTAACAAAGGAGTTAAGTTCGGTACCTTTTGTCGATCAATATCAGTCGGTACGGCTACAATAAAAAAGTGAGCTTCCTTTAAATCATCTATGTTGCTTGTAAACAGAATACTCCTGTCTACGAAATCAGCGGAAACCAACTCATTGGATGGATCAACTCCGTTCCGCATCATTTCCACTCGCCCGTCATTGATATCAAACCCAATCACATCAAATGATTTGGCAAATTCGAGCGCTATCGGTAATCCTACATATCCTAGGCCGATAACACCAATTTTTTTCTTTCTATCAATCAGATTTTTATACATAACTCAACAGGATAATTTCCCTTCGGGAAATTTAAATAAATAAAGGTTGTTTGACTAGTAGACATTATTACGAATTGGATTGTATGGCTATAATTGATCTTTCATCCTCACTCTTCTTCATGTACTCATCA
>JAHDCE010000125.1 GCA_020630045.1 Saprospiraceae bacterium
ACCTCATCGATTATCTTTCTATCCTTCATCAAGTAGAACAGCCGACTGATTTTCCCGATAATCTGGCTATGCGGAAACTGAACCATGAACATATTTTCAACTTTCCTTATCAAGAAGAAAATGGGTTTAACTTAGATGATATTCAGGAGGGGTTACAATCCATTTCTATGGATTACAAAACCAATACTCAACTCAAAAGAGAGATTGAAAAATGTGGGAACATTTACCTTTCAAAAGGCAAGTATTTAATACATGGTGATTTTTATCCGGGTAGTTGGCTGAAGCTTCCGGACGGTATAAAAATTATCGATCCGGAATTCGGTTTTATTGGACCGGCGGAATTTGACATGGGGGTTTTTATCGCTCATTTATATATGGCGGAACAGCCTACCGATAGTATCAGGAAGGCATTACAGAAATATCAAAAATCAATTGATTTCAATCATGGTTTAATGGCTCAATTCGCCGGTATTGAAATACTGCGTCGATTAATCGGTATCGCCCAATTGCCCTTGGAGTTAGATTTGATTTCTAAAAAAAGAATGATGGATCGAGCGGTTGAGTGGATTCTTGGGAAGGAGCTTATCTGAAATGAATGTGCAATAATTGGAATAAGAAAGTATGAAAGTACTTCTCCTTATTTCAATATTAAAAATAAGTTATTGGAATTATCCGGCTTCTGAAAGTACTTCATCCATGCTGTCCAACAAGACTTGGCAAGCGTGACGAATTTCATCTTCCGTAATGATGAGTGGCGGCGCGATGCGAATACTTCTGTCATTGAACAAGAACCAATCGACGATAACACCTTTTTTGAGGGCTTTCTGGATAACGGCATTGACTTTGTCAAAATCGCCGATTTCTACTGCCATGATCAAGCCGGCGTTCCTAACATCCTGAATCAATGGATGAACCAATAGCTCCTTGAACAAATCGGCTTTTTGCTTGACTTGTTGAATGTATGGTTCACGTAGCAATACCTGAAGGCTTGCCAATGCCGCCGCACAACAAACCGGATGTCCCCCGAATGTGGTAATATGTCCTAGAACGGGATCATGGGTGAGCGTCCGCATAATGGATTTGGATGACGCGAATGCACCGATGGGCATTCCCCCTCCCATGCCTTTGGCAAAGGTGATGATATCCGGGATGATACCGTATTGTTCGAATGCGAACAAGCTACCTGTCCGACCGAACCCGACTTGAATTTCGTCAAATATGAGTAAGGCGCCGACTTCATCGCATCGTCGGCGTAGCCGATCTAGGTAACCCGTAGCCGGTGTGCGTACCCCCCACTCCGCTTGAACGGTTTCCATGACAACGGCGGCTGTCTTTTCGGTGATTTGTTCCAAGCACCATTCGCAGTTGTAATCGATGTGTCGGATACCGGGTAGCAAGGGTCGGAATGCCCTAGTAAAATAATCCTCTGACATGAGGCTGGCGGTTCCTTGTGTGCTCCCGTGGTAGGCATTGCGACAAGCGATGATTTCGTATCTGCCGGTGTAACGCTTGGCGAGTTTCATCGCTCCTTCCACCGCTTCCGCTCCTGAGTTGACAAAGTAAATATTGCCCAAACATTCGGGTAATTGTTCCGCCATAAGGCGGGCCAATCCCACTTGGGGCGACATGACGAATTCTCCATACACCATCGTATGCATGAATTCTCCTGCCTGTCGGCGAACGGCTTCGACGACTTCAGGATGGCAGTGTCCTAGATTGGAAACGCTGATTCCGGAAATGAGATCAATGTATTTGTTGTCTTCTTTGTCGATGAGATATACCCCTTCGCCTTTTTGGATTTCCAATAGCAATGGCATCGCACTGGTTTGTGCGATGTGATTGAGGAAAAGCTGGCGTTGGGTCATCATTTCCTTATGTATTAGTTGAGACGAATCTGATCTTCGTTCTCATCAAAAAACTGGTATTGGATGAGTGGATACTCGTAACTTCCTGTCACTTTGACTCGTCTTCCGAATTTCATCCACCATTTCATGCGTTGGCTAGGAAATCCTTTTTTGAGGAAAGACTCGACATATGGATGGACGACCAATTTGAGTTTGGTTTTCGGGTGCGATTGGAGGATGAACTCCAAGTCTCTTTCAATTTCATCGGTCAGTATCAGCGAGGATTGTACCTTGCCTGTCCCATTACAAGAAGGGCACTTTTCAGTGGTATCGATTTTGATTTCCGGTCGGGTACGTTGACGGGTGATTTGCATCAACCCGAACTTACTCAATTGGAGTATGGTGTGTTGTGCCCTATCATTTTTCATGAATTTCCTCATCTCGGAAACGAGTGCTTTCCGATGTTCGGGATTTTTCATGTCAATGAAGTCAATGATAATGAGTCCGCCGATATCACGTAATCGAAGTTGCCTTGCGATTTCTTTGGCTGATTCGAGATTGACCTTGTAAATACTATCTGAGACCTCCTTGGAGTTGGCCGGTATTTTTTGTCCGCTGTTCACGTCGATGACATGCATGGCTTCGGTATGTTCGATTACCAGATATGCACCGCTGGACATGGTTACCGTTTTACCAAAAGAAGTTTTGATTTGGCGGGTGACGCCCATTTCATCGAAGATGGGTCGGCGTTTGGTATAATTCTGAACCATGCTTACTTTTTCAGGAGCGATTCCTTGTAGGAAGTTCCTGATTCCGGTATACATTTCCTTGTCGTTGACAATGATTCGGTTAAACGAATCATTGAGAAAGTCACGAAGGATGCTTGAGGTTTTGTCCAGTTCGCTCAACAATTTTTTGGGCGCCTGGGCATTGTTCATGGACTCGTATATGTGTTTCCACTTATTGGTCAGTGTCATGATTTCCTCGTGGAGATCCGCGACTTTTTTTCCTTCAGCGGCTGTTCTGACGATAAGGCCGAAGTTTTTAGGGCGAATACTTTCGACTAAAGCTTGGAGTCGCTGTCTTTCTTCGCGATTTCCTATTTTTTTGGAGACATTGACGATGTTGGAAAATGGCACCATGACAAGATATCTGCCCGGAATCGTCACCTCACAACTCAGGCGTGGGCCTTTGGTGGAAATGGGTTCTTTCAGGATTTGAACCAATATGTTGTCCTTCTTTTTGAGGACTTGATCGACCTTGCCATTCTTATTGATATCCGGAGGAATCTGGAAATTGTCGAGTCGATGCGTATTCGCTGATCGAACCATCGACTCCTTGGTAAACTTAAGGATAGAGGACATTTTCGGCCCCATGTCCGTGTAGTGTAGAAATGCATCCTTTTTGTAACCGATGTCTACAAATGCCGCGTTGAGTCCGGGCATTGTCCGTTTTATCCGACCAAGAAATATATCTCCGACGGTAAAGTTGGAATTGGTTTTTTGATAATGGATTTCTACCAGACGTTTTTCCTCTAATAAGGCAATTTGAACGACAGTAGGTGTCGAGTTGATGATTAACTCTCTTTCCAAGGTATTATGAATTTTGTCCTTGATAGGAACACCTTGGCAAAGGTTGCCAAAAGAGGAAATTTGGAAAGGGTGTACTAGAACCTATATTGAATTCAAATTGGTACAGGATAGCATTTAAACGATACCCATTCTTTTGAATGTGGATATCGTTATATTTTTCGGGTAAATTGTTTCCCTTGTTGTTATCCAAGTCGGACAAATAAGGGAGAATAATTTTTCTGATAGTTGATTAGGTGTTCAATTAAAATAGGGTATCCTAATCCTGTACATCATCTCTTAGCCGAATGGGGTTATTTGGTTCCCGTAATCTTCCATTTTTCTCTTTGGTACAACAACCGAACCTGTATGGAAAATATTTATTCCATACAGGTTGGTATTATACTTTAGATGTCCTTAATAAGGAAAATTATCTATTCTTCTTCTTGTGACGATTTTTTCTAAGACGCTTTTTACGCTTGTGCGTCGCGATCTTATGTCGTTTCCTTTTCTTTCCGCAAGGCATACTTCAAAAATTTACGTTATTAAAAATTTATATTTCCTTTTTCGAAATCAGGAATAAGCGAATGCTCTCCTTTTTTCAAAAATTATTTTTCTGACAATTCTTTGAACTTGCTCAAAGACTCTGACGCTTTGGCCATGTCTCCCTTTCCTTCATAGGCTTTTGACAGCCAATAATGGATGTTTGGAGAACCGGCATCTAACTCTCTGGCACGTTCCAAGCGTTCCAACGCTTTATCAAATTGTCCGGTATTAACGGCTAATCGTCCAAGTTGGACAAGGACCGAAACATTTTCCGGATGTTTTTCTTGAACCTCCTTCAACATTAAAATCCCTTTCATGGGATTGTCTTCTACCGGAGCTTCTACATAACAAAGTGCTAAATTGATACGATGGTTTACCGTTTCCGGTTCCAATGAAATAGCGCTTTCAAATGCTTCTACTGCTCTTTTCCTAGCGAATGCTTTGTCTTTGGGCAGTAAATTATTTTTTTTCAAAGCTAGTGTATAGGTCGTTCCCGCAATACTCCAAGCTTCTCCTGTATTTTCTTTTTCGGCGATTTGTGCAGCATATATTCCCGCAACAATGGGACTTCCTACTCTAAACCAAATTCCCGAAAGTTGTTTGAGAGCTTCTATTTTAGATGATTCGTCAGTCGCTTGTCTAAATAAATCTTCGCCTCTCAGAACTTGAGCCATTCGGTCTTCATCCAATTCCTTTTTGGCGTCCCTAATCAATATTTCCTTACTTGTCGGTTCTAGTGAAATGCTTCGTTGTTTTGACACTTCCCTTACTTCATCCGAGGTGGTCGGTAAGATGTATAAAACACAGCATAGCATCAAAGCTGCCCCGATTGCGAAATATTGATATAAACTCATATCGTCAGGATTATCCTTTTACTTCAGCCGGATCGACGTTGTCTTTGACTTGATCAACGAATATTTTTGCCGGTTTGAATGCAGGGATACAGTGTTCAGGAATTTCGATGGCAACATTCTTTTTGATATGACGTCCGATTTTTTTCGCACGAGTTTTCACCACAAATGATCCGAACCCTCTGATATATACATTTTCTCCATCAGCCAATGTTTCTTTCACATCTTTGAAGAATTGTTCGAGTGTAACAAGAACATCTACTTTTGGAATTCCTGTCTTCTCAGCGATGCCATTGACCAAATCCGCCTTTCTCATATTACCTTTCCAGTTTACAATGCATTAAAAATGAGTGTTTTACCCTTAGCTTATTATGGGGGAATGCAAATGTCGGAATTTTGATTGTGAATTGGAAATTATCCGCGATAAATTCCTTGGTACATCGTAAAATAAGTAGGTTAAAGATTCGATAACAAGATTTCGGCGTCAATGATTGAATTATAATGCTTGATTAACCTTTGTTTGACCTCTCTAGCACAGTGTAATTTAGTATACTGTGCAATAAGGGGGGAAGTAATTAATAGCATTATATAAAAACGGTGCGACCATGCGGTCGCACCGTTCATTATTTTTCCGGAAGGAGAAATTTATTATTTCAACAAGGTGACATCACCTTTAAGTTCCTTCTCTGTTCCGTCAATGAAACGGACTCTACAGTAGTAAACGAATACTTGCGGATCCATCATTTTACCTTTGAATCTTCCATCCCATCCGATATCAATCGAATTAACCGGGAAGTTTTCGTTGTTGTAAACCATTTCACCCCATCTGTCGAACACTTTGAGTTCTAGGACTTCGGCGACCTGATCGCTACCATATACTGTAAAGACATCGTTGTATGCACTACCATCCGGTGAGAATGCATTCGGGATGAAAATATCCTGGTTCTTCAACACCCTGATGATGATATCATCCGTAGCGGAACATCCCGCGGTATCAGTCACCGTCAACTCGTAGTAGACATCATCTTGTGGCATTACCCAAGGAGTCAGACAATCCGTACAACTCATGTCCGGTGTAATTTCATCCCAGACAATGCTATCCGGGAAGAGGTTGGTTACACCATTCAATTGGATACTGTCACCTAATGTCAATTCGATATCTTCTCCTAAGTCAAGGAATGGTTCGTCCGGTTCGGTTAAGGTAACGAATGTAGTTGCGGTACATCCGTTTGCATCAGCTGCGATAACCGTATAATCACCCGCTCCTAAGAATCCGAAGAACGTATCTGTCTGGAAGTAATCCAATCCGTCGATGGAGAAGGTGTATCCATCGTCAGCTCCTCCGAATACGGAATCAATGACAATTACACCGTTCACATCACCATAACATGTCGGATCGATACCAGAAGCGAATACAGTAACTGCTCCAGGAGCATCCAAGCTTACGTTTGCTGTTGCAGAACATCCATAAGGATCAGAAACTGTAACGGTATATATTGTATTCGGTGCCAATTCATCAGCGACCAATGTAGTATCACCATTACTCCAGTTGTATGTGAATGGCCCTGTACCTGAAGTTACTATGGCGGCAACTTCACCATCTGCTACATTTACACAACTTACTCCATAGCCGGAGAAGTCAGTGATCGTATCAAGTGCAAGGGTAATTGAATTGACATTCAATACCGTTGATTGGTTGATTGCAGCAGAACATCCGGTAGCATTATCAGTAATAGACACCAAGGTATAAACTGTATTGGTAGTCGGTGTAACCGGCTCTGTGTATCCATTTGCGATACCCAGTAAATCCGTTGAGTTACCCAAATCATCAATGAAGGTTACATCATATGATCCGCTTCCTCCGAAGTTGAATGTCAGTCCTCCAACATCTCCTAGACAAATCGTATTGTTAGAAGATATAGAACCTGTTGGCAAGGAGTTTTCAACAACTTGGAAAGTAGCTGAATTCTCACATCCATTCGCATCCGTTACAGTTACTGAGTAGAACCCGCCGGATGAAACCGTAATGGTTTGTCCTGTTCCGAATGTAGACCAAGAGTAACCGGAGAATCCAGGACCTGCATCAAGCGTAGTCGTTTCTCCTGTACAAATTTCATCATCACCTGAAATCACTACTGTTGGCAATGTGTTCTCAGTTACAGTTATAGAATTGGTTCCTGTACATCCATTCGAATCGGTAACAGTTACAGTATAAATTCCTGCAGCTGTTACTGTCAATGATGATGATGAACTGGTTCCCCAATCATAAGAAACATAACCAGGATCAGCAGAAACTACAGTTGACGATCCGGCACAAATGCTGGTCAGCCCTGAAATACCAGGAGTCGGTGTCGGATTTTCAGTAACCGTTACAGAATTAGTTCCTGTACATCCGTTTGTATCCGTTACTGTTACTGAGTAAAGCCCAGGAGTACTAACCGAAATTGTTTGGCTCGTCTCGCCAGGAAGTCCCCAGTCATAAGCAGCATATGGTCCACCTGCATCCAAAGTAGTCGAGCTACCTGAACAATAGAAATCATTACCTGAAATAATCGGCACTGGAGCAGCGAGGCCTGTAACCGTAAGATTAGCTACTGCTGTACATCCATTAACGTCAGTTACGGTAACAAAGTAGTCGTTAGCGATTCCTACAGTAATGGTCTGTGTGAACTCACCTGTACTCCATTCATAACTTGCATAAGTTCCCGCATCCAACACTGTCGTCTCGCCCGTACATATTGTCGAATTGCCTGCAATTGATGGTGTTGGCAATGCATTGAACACTAGATTAATTGTTACTGTAGAATCACAACCATCTGTATTGGTCAAGACTTCCGTACCTGTAGGATTCGTTTCATTGTAGAGTGTACCGTTTACAGTTACACTGTAACCACTACCTGAACAAGATGTGAATGTTTCAGATCCCGTACTTGTCGGATTGTAGGTCAAACTGATAGTAACCGTTGAATCACAACCTAAGTAATTCGTCAACACTTCCGTACCTGTAGGATTCGTCTCGTCATAAAGCGTACCGTTTACGGTTACATTGTAGCCGTCACCTACACATCCGACATAGGTCTCCGTATCCGCACTTGTCGGATTAAAGGTCAAACTGATACTTACGGTTGAATCACAACCTAAGTAATTCGTCAAGACTTCTGTGCCGGTCGGATTCGTCTCGTCGTATAGCGTACCGTTGACAGTTACATTGTAGCCGTCACCTACACATCCGACATAGGTCTCCGTATCCGCACTTGTCGGATTGTAAGTCAATATAATGGTCACAATCGAGTCACAACCTAAGGCATTCGTCAAGATTTCTGTACCGATCGGATTCGTCTCGTCGTAAAGTGTTCCATTTACAAGAACATCATATCCATCTCCTGTACAGCCGGTATAAAGCTCATTACCCGCAGTTGCAGGATTAAATACAAGGTTAACCGTCACAACGGAATCACAGCCCAAATAATTGGTCAAGGTTTCTGTTCCAACAGGATTCGTTTCATTGTATGTGGTTGACCCGACAACAACAAAGAAGCCGTCACCTACACAACCTACATTGGAAATACTGCTGCTACTGAGCGGATCGAATACTAAATCAATATTCACGATACTATCTGCTCCAGTCCAACTTCCACCTGCGATTACTTCTGTACCGGTCGGATTGGTTTCATCATATACCGTTCCGTTTACGGTAACATTGAAGCCATCGCCCACACATCCTTCATAGATAACAGAGCCTGTTCCGACAGGGTTAAATATCAAGTTGATGGTTACTGTAGAATCACAGCCCAAGTAGTTGGTCAACACTTCCGTTCCTGTAGGATTCGTTTCATCATATAATGTACTTCCTACAGTTACATTGTAACCGTCTCCTTCTTGACCGACATAAGTCTCAGAACCAAAAGTCTCCGGATTGAAGGTCAAGTTAACTGTTACGATAGAATCACAACCCAAATAATTGGTCAAAACTTCTGTACCGGTGGGATTCGTTTCATCGTATACTGTACTTCCTACAGTTACGTTATAGCCGTCGCCTACACAACCAGTATAGGTTTCATTTCCATTACTTTCAGGATTGAATACGAGTGTAATGGTTACGATGCTATCCGTACCACTTGAACTACCGCCTACAATAGTCTCTGTACCCGTAGGATTCGTTTCATCATAGACCGTTCCATTTACAATTACGAAATAACCGTCGCCAGTACAACCTTCATATTCTTCTACTCCTGATCCAATAGGATTGAATTCTAGATTTATCGTCACTGTAGAATCACAACCCAACCAGTTCGTTAACACCTCCGTGCCAGTTGGATTCGTTTCATCATAGACCGTTCCATTTACGGTAACTGAATAACCATCTCCATTCGCACCGGAGTAGGTTTCACTTCCAATACTTTCAGGATGATAAGTCAAATCGATCGTTACCGTAGAATCACAGTTCAACCACGTTTGCAACACCT
>JAHDCE010000126.1 GCA_020630045.1 Saprospiraceae bacterium
AGATGTCCTGTTGGTCATCAAACGCCTCCATATAATCAGCGACCCTTCTCAAGAACGATCCGCCCAAGAAACCATCTACGACACGATGGTCGTAGGACAGAGACAAATACATTAAGTGACGAATGGCGATGACATCACCATATTCCGTTTCGACAACAGCCGGCTTTTTCTTAATGATACCTACGGAAAGTATGGCGACTTGCGGTTGATTGATGATGGGTGCTCCCATCACATTTCCGAATGTTCCGACATTGGTTAAAGTAAAAGTTCCTCCTTGGATATCGTCCGGTTTAAGCTTGTTTTTTCTAGCCCTTCCCGCCAGGTCGTTCACTTGTTTGGTGATTCCAAGTAGGTTTAATTGATCGGCATTTTTTATCACCGGTACGATGAGGTTGTTGTCCGGCAAGGCGGTCGCCATCCCTACATTAATGCTTTTTTTCCGCAAAATTTTTGTGCCGTCTACAGACACATTAATCATAGGATAATCTTTGATTGCTTTCGCTACCGCTTCAATAAAAATTGGGGTAAATGTGATTTTCTCACCATACTTGGATTGGAAATTTTTCTTGACTTTATTTCTCCAATTTACAATATTTGTCACATCTGCCTCCACATATGAAGTCACATGAGGAGAAGTTGATTTAGACATGACCATATGATCGGCAATCAACTTCCTCATCCTATCCATTTCGATGATTTCCACATCTCCTTGGTTTCCATTGATAGCCGTACCTTGGACTGAAGGTGTCGTTACCGGTTGACTTTTAGGCGTAGCTGCCGGCGTAGCGACCTTTACAGGAGCATCTACTTGAGCTTGCTGCATTGGAGCCGAAGTCCTGTTTTGGATATAGACCAACATATCGTCTTTCGTCAATCGCCCTTCCAATCCCGATCCCGGAACCGAATCCAATTCCGACAAGGGAATACCTTCGTTTTTGGCCATCGTTTTTACTAGGGGAGAATAAAATCTACCTGAAGTAGATGGTGTGGCAGATGTCTCGGGAGTAGGAGTAGCAACCAAGGTTGGTTCTTGTACAGGTTGGGCTTCAACTTGAATTTCGGGAGTTTCTGATGCTCCGTTAACACTCGTTTGTTCTTCCTTGATACTAGGAGATGCTTCAGGGGTTTCACCTTCAGTAGCGATCATGGCGATGACAACGCCTACTTCGACTACATCATCCTCTTTGAATAAGATTTCGGTGATGGTTCCGGCAACGGGACTAGGTACTTCCGAATCGACTTTGTCCGTGGCGATTTCCAAAATGGTGTCATCCACTTCAACAGTATCCCCTACATTTTTCACCCATTTAAGGATGGTCGCTTCCATGATACTTTCGCCCATTTTAGGCATAACCAATTCTACTAAAGCCATTTTCAAAGTATTTTCCCGGTTTCAAAATCGGTGCAAAGATAGGTTTATGCCTCCGTTTCTAATAAAAATTCACGTACCAAATTCAAGGCCCGTTTTGTAGTGTATTCAATATTTTTTTCCCGGTCCTTGCGGCCGGAAAGTAATAATGTTTTCGTTTGGTTGCCATCACCGACTGCGAGCCAAATGGTACCTACCGGTTTGGTAGTGGTTCCGCCACCAGGGCCGGCGATACCCGAAACGGCTACCGCGATATCCGCTCCGGATTGTTTCAACGCACCGACGACCATCTCTTTGACGGTTTCTTCACTTACGGCGCCAAATAATCTGAGGGTTCCTTCTCCTACACCCAATTGTTTCATTTTCATATCATTGGAGTAAACCACAAATCCCCCGTCGAAATATCGTGAAGAACCGGCGATGTTGACGATTCTAGAACTGATTCGACCGCCGGTACAACTTTCTGCGGTGACCAGTCTTTTTCCTTTTTCAATAAGTAATTGTCCTAGGGCTTCTTCTTGGGTAATACCACCTCTGCCGAATACCCAATTGCCAAGTCGTTGTTCGATATCAGAGGCATATCGGTCTAGGGCTTCTTCTAATTTTTCCCTTGCGGAAAATGAATCCGCAATGCCGGTGAGTCTGAGTCTGACTACTCCGAGGTTGGGTAAAAATGCCAAGGAGATATTGTCCGGAAGGTTTTCTTCTATGTCTTTTATGGCTTCTGCCAAAAAAGTTTCTCCTTGTCCGGCTGTCAATATCGTTCGGTGCGCTACCGCTTTCATCCGATATTTTTCCTTCAGTATCGGGATGACCTGTTCGGTCATGATGTGTTTCATTTCATAAGGGACTCCTGGCATGGAAATAAGGACTTTCCCGTTTTTTTCATGCCACATGCCATGGGCAGTTCCGACCTTATTGTCTAATAACAGGACTCCTTTCGGCATATGGGCCTGTCCCTCATGAGGTTCTAAAACGGAACGGTTGATGCTTTTGAAGAATGCGGTGATGTGGTCGTAACTCTCTTGGTTGAATTCAAGGTCTACACCTAAAAATTCCGCTAGGGCTTGTTTCGTCAAGTCATCTTTGGTAGGGCCTAATCCGCCGGTTGTCAGAATGATATCCGCTTCTTGGATAGATTGTTCAAGAGCGGTTATGATATCCTCCTTTTCGTCCGTTACGGTTACGATTTTTCCAATCGTCGCTCCGGCTAGATTAAGTTGTTGGGCCATCCATGCGGAATTGGTATCTACGATTTGTCCGATGAGGATTTCGTCACCAATAGTGATAATATGAATATTCATGATTAATCTTACTTGATAATACTGATGGATTCGATGATTACGTCTTGGGTGGGGCGATTTTGTCCATCCTTGGCAACATTCGCTATTTGATCGATTACAGTGTAACCGTCTAACATTTCACCGAAAACAGTGTACTCATTGTCGAGTTCGGGTCGACCTCCGACTTCCTTGTACAATGTTCTTTGCGCATCAGAATAGGTGAACCCTTTACGAGCTTCCAAGCCATCTAATTGCGCATCGGATACCTGCCGGCCGACAACAAGGTAAAACTGTGAACCGGACGATCTTTTTGCCGGGTTTGGGCTACTAGCCGCTGCTAGGGCTCCTCTATAATGCTGGAAACCCAATTCTGCTTCTAGGGTGTAACCTGGTCCACCCCTTCCCAATGAGGCTCCGGGAGCGGCACCTTTGGATTCTGGGTCGCCTCCTTGAATCATGAAACCAGGTATGACTCTATGGAATAATAAGCCATCATAAAACTTTTCATTGACGAGTTTTATGAAATTGTCCCGGTGTATGGGGGTTTCGTCATAAAGCATAATGGTAATGTCGCCATGATTGGTTTTAACGAGCGCTTTTGTAGGGCCTTTCTCACCACAAGAGAATAACAAAGATGATGCTAATAGTATTGTAATAAGGAAATGATTAATTTTCATGGTATTGAGATGTTTGTATATGATTAAGATTCTTTTAATTTGAGTGAAATTATGATAATAATTCAAGTAGTTGGTTCATGTGGGAAAAAGTGTTGGCTCCAAATTCTTCGAATGCCATTTTGTTTTTTGATTTTGTCAAAATATAACTGTCGAAACCACCACTTTTCGCAGCTTGAAATCCCGCTTTGCTGTCCTCTATGACTACACATTCACTAGGAGAGAATCCCATGCTTTTTGCAGCATATAGGAATAGGGCGGGGTCAGGCTTCCATTTCTTTAATTCATAGGCACTGAATATGCGATTCTCGAATTGTTCAATTAAGCCTGTTGTAGTTAAGTTCAATGTTGTCTTTTCAAGAGGGCCATTGGAAGCGACGCAATATGGCACTTGTACGCTTTTTAGTAATTGATGTATGCCGGGTATTGGTTTGAGCTCTTCTTTAAATGCTTGGAAAGTTCTTTTTCTGAATTCTTTTTCAAAGAAGTGGGGGAGTTCTTTTTGAGTCCTTCTTTTAATCTCTTCAAAACAACTATCAAGCGATGCTCCCGCAAAGGTTTCAAGGGCATGTTCTTTCTCGAATTTTGCACCCAACTCCGATGCCATTTCCACTAGAACGGAAATGGAGATTTCTTCACTGTCAACCAAGACTCCATCACAATCAAATATGATGCATTTGTACTTCATGGTCGGTAGGGATATTATTCGAATTAATTCAAGTAATTTTTAAAATATTGGATGACCCTTTCTTTCAATAGTTGTTCCTGGTTTTGCACTCCCTTTTTTTCTATTCGATGGATCAGTTTGAAATGCGGCCAACCATCTTGGTCCCGTCCTTCATATTCATAATTCTCCGGAAGGAGGGAGCATACTGCGACGTGCATCAAATCTTGTTTTTCTTCCTTCGTATAATCCACTTTGACAATGCCGGATTCTTGCACGCCGATCATCAATAATATTGAATTAAGGTTAGGTAGGTTTTCCTGTCCTAAGCTATCCTTGACAAAGTGTCTGACTTGTAACCACTCAAAATCGAATTCCCAATTCTCCATTTGGCATCAATCACCAACTACGGCGATACATTTTAATTCTATTGAAATAGGGGATGGCAAAGAATCGATACCGACAGTCGTGCGACAAGGCATGGCGTCCTTGAAATACTCCGCATAAATTTGATTGTAAGTGTGGAAATCCCGTTCCATATTGGTTAAGAAAACAGTGACATCCACCAAGTCTTCCCATTTTGCACCGGAGTCCTCAAGTACACGTTTTACATTTTGAAAAACACTATGGCATTGTGTGGCGAAATCAAAAGAAGTATACTTACCGCTCTTGTTCCGTTCCAGTCCGGGAACGCCGTCCGTTTCCGGGTCGCGAGGGCCGATTCCTGAAAGGAAAAGTAAATTTCCTACTCTTCTCGCATGAGGATATAAACCCATGGGCTTGGGAGCCGATTTAGATTCTATTTTATGTTGGTCGCTCATTATTTAGCAATGTTATTTTTTTCTTTCAGTGGCAAAAAGTACCAATTGTTCAAGTGAATCTTTAGAAGGGGAGGCCGGCATTTCCTTGAGTATGTCAAGGGCTTTTTGGCGATATTCTAACATAATATCATTGGCGTATTCCAATCCGCCGCTTCCTTTCACGAACTCGATGACTTCGGCTACTTTAGGAGCTTTGTCATTGTGCCTTTTTATATTGTTGATGATTCTTTTTTTATCAGAAGAAGAAGCTTTTTCCAGAGCATGAATTAGAGGCAAAGTCATTTTCTTCTCCTTGATGTCAATTCCCAATGGCTTTCCCACATCTTCCGTTCCATAGTCGAATAAATCATCACGGATTTGGAAGGCCATCCCAACATGCTCTCCGAATAACCTCATCTTTTCTATGACTTCCTCATCCTTGGTCGTCGCAGCTGCGCCCGCACTACAAGCGGCCGCTATCAGCGAAGCGGTTTTTTGACGGATAATGTCATAATAAATATCTTCCTTGATATCTAGCCTTCGTGCTTTTTCAATTTGTAAAAGTTCTCCTTCGCTCATCGCTTTCACCGCTCTGGAAAGTATTTGTAGCAAATGGTATTCACCATTGTCCAACGCGACCAAAAGTCCTTGGGAAAGTAAGTAGTCTCCTACCAGGACGGCGATTTTATTTTTCCACAAAGCATTGATACTGAAGAAACCCCTTCTTTCCATAGAATCGTCAACCACATCGTCATGAACCAGGGTAGCAGTATGTAGCAATTCGACAAGAGAAGCGGCATGATAGGCGGAGTCCGTAATCTCGCCACTCATTTTTGCGCTAAGCAGCACAAACATGGGTCGCATTTGCTTACCCTTGCGTTTGACGATATAATTGGTGATGGTTCCCATAAGGGGAACCCGACTTTTCATGACGGATTTGAACCGACGGTCGAACTCTTTGAGCTCTTCCGATATGGGCGCTTTGATACTACTGATAGATTTGACCATGTGATTCGGTTGCATGTCTTTCGACAAATGTCCATACTCGGAAAATCCTCGTACATTTGAATGGTTCCTTGTCGAAGGATAGTTCAATTTTTTGTGATAACCAATATTGATTAAAACACAGTTTCACTATGAACGTCATCAAAGATATAAAGGTTGCGGGAAAACATGGCCGCCCGGTTACCCTTGATTTGCATTATGTTGATAATGGAGTTAAAAAACCGGTTGTAATCTTCGCACATGGCTTCAAAGGCTTCAAAGATTGGGGGCATTGGGGGTTGATTGCAAATGCATTCGCCAAGGAAGGTTTTTTCTTTTTGAAATTCAATTTTTCCCACAATGGAACTACTCCTGAAACTCCTTCGGATTTTTCAGATTTAGAGGCCTTTGGTATGAACAATTACTCTAAAGAATGGGCCGATATAGATGTTGTTTTGGAGTGGTTGAATGGCACTGATGCTCCAAGTGAATCCCTTGATATGGACAATGTGACGTTGATCGGACATAGCAGGGGTGGTGGTCTGGCCGTTGTGAAAACACATCATGATGCCCGGATTCATAAACTGATTACATGGGCGGCCGTAAGTCGTCTGGATTATGCATTTAAGCCGGAGTATTTGGATGAATGGAAAAATTCAGGTGTTTTTGAAGTTTATAATGGACGTACTCAACAAATGATGCCACTATATTTCCAATTGGTTGAGGATTTTAAAATGAATGGAGATAAGTTCGATGTTCCTAGTGCAGCTCGTTCATTTTCAAAGCCTTGGTTGATTATTCATGGTGATGCGGATCCTGCTGTGCCTGTTTCTTCGGCAGAGGAACTACAGCACCAATGTCCTACATCGAAATTATTAGTCATCAAGGATGCGAATCATGTTTTTGGGGGCAAACATCCTTATTTATCAGAAGAGTTGCCGCTACATTCCGTCGCCTTGGTGTCAGAATCAGTCATGTTTTTGAAAAACCAGAATTTATAGCGTATTTTCGCTGAAATTTTTTACGAATCAAGAATAAATTATGAAAAAGATTTTACTCCCCTTAGCGTTAATTTTGGGATTCGTGTTATCAATCCAAGCCCAAGATGAGCACATCCACACTGAAAGATGTGGACACAATTTGCTGATGAATGGGATGGAAGCACAATTCCCGGGTTACAAAGACATTGTAGATTGGACATTCAACGAAGCAAAGCGTCGTGGTGCTCAAAGTGTCGGTTACCGTGAAGTTTATGAAATTCCAGTAGTCGTACACGTAGTTTGGAAAGAAACAGAAGAAAACATTTCAGACGATTTGATTAATGATCAAATTGCTGTTTTGAATGAGGATTTTCGTGCTATGAACGCAGATAAGGTGAACTTGCGTGCAGAGTTCGGTGAAGCTGTGGATACTGAAATCCAATTCGTACTAGCCGGTATCGAGCGTGTTCAAACGACAAATGAGTTCGGTTTGAATACAAGCACGGGCTTATTCGATGATGAACTACTAAAAAATTCTGCTAATGGTGGTTCTGATGCTTGGAATACGGAGCAATATCTGAATATTTGGGTATGTAATATCCAACCATTGACTTTATATGGTATTCCTTTAGGACAAATCTTAGGTCTGGCATATCCTCCGGCAAGTATCGGAGATTATCCGGATTTAGATAACTGGTCTGATTCAGGAATTTTAGATCTTTTGACAGAACCCCAATATGATGGTGTCATTATTCACTACCCGACTTTTGGAGGAAGAGAAAGAATTATCAATGAGCCTTCATTGGGTGGTTCTGTTCCGATGGAAGGTCGTACTTGTGTTCACGAAGTAGGACACTATTTAGGGCTTCGTCACATCTGGGGCGATGGTGGGGGATTTTCCGGTGTTGATGGTTGTTCTGTTGACGATGGAATTGATGATACTCCGAATGCTGCTTCTAGTAACCAAGGAAACTGTTCGGCTTCCCTTGATAGCTGTACGGATCCAGGATCTGATATGTGGGAAAACTACATGGACTATTCAGAGGAACCATGTCAAGTAGCATTCACAGCCGGTCAAAAGGAAATCTTGAGAGGTGTGCTTGAAGGCCCTAGGGCCGGTTTGTTAGCTTCAGTAAGTGTAAATGAAGCGGAAGTACTCGCTAACCAAGTTGACGTTTTGCCAAACCCGACTACCGGATTGTTTAATGTTTCTACCTCATTCGTTAATGATGATTCTTACACGATTAGTGTTGTCGATATGTTGGGCCGTCAGTTAGGAATCGAAATGGATGGACAAGGAAATGATACTTTCCAAATCGACTTGACCGGTCAGCCGGAGGGTATGTACTTCATCCAAATGACAAAAGAAGGTCAGACTTTCTCTAAGAAAGTAATGTTGGCCAAATAATTTTTTCCCGTAAGGGAAAAAAGATATTGAGACGGCTTCGAAGCAATTCGGAGCCGTCTTATTTATTTCTGAAATAAGCACAAACGATTCCGGTCGCAATCGCGGCGTTCAAAGATTCCGCCCCGCCATTGTGGGCAGGTATAGTGATTCTACGGGAAATGTGTCGTGCTACTTCATTCGAAATCCCATTGCCTTCATTTCCGATGACTATTATTCCTTGTGAAAAGGGATCTTTCAATTCGAATAAATTGTCCCCGTCCATAAAAGTGCCATAAACGGGAATGTTACCTAGGTTTTTCCAAAATACGGCATTGGAAACGGATACTGATTTCACTCGAAGAAAAGCACCCATGGAGGCTTGAATGGTTTTGGCGTTGAAAACATCAACCGTTCCTTCTCCAAGAATAATCTGGGGGATACCGAACCAATCGGCGACCCTTAGGATGCTTCCCAGGTTGCCCGGATCTTGAATACCGTCAAGGAATAAGGTGATGTCTTTTGAAAGGAGTGATTCATCCAAAGACCAATCTGGCATATCCATAACAATTAAAACTTCAGATGGAGTAGATAGTCCCGTCAATGGTTTGAATTCCGATTTAGAACAATGAAAAACTTCCAAACCGTCGAGTAAACCGGATTGTGATTCATGCCAATCAGGGGTGCAAATGACATATTGTATCTTGTCTTTGGCTTCCTTAATGATTTCACAACAAATTTTAGCACCTTCTGCTATGAATTTATCATACCTTTGACGGTACTTTTTTTGATGTAAGGACCGGATGTATTTCGCCTTTGCTTTGGATAATATCATAAAGAAATGGGCGTTTTTTCCGGAAAGATAGTTATAGTCATTCCATTTTTCTTTTGGCGTTAAAAAACATATCAATATTTTGCTTGGGACTCTGGGCTTTATTATTACTCTCTACCGGATGTAATACCACCAAGTATTTGGAAGAAGACCAGTTTCTTGTAGGCAAGAATAAGGTTGAAATCGTTTCCACTCAACCAATTGAAAATCGGTCGAAAATGGAATACGACCTATCTACATACATCAAGCAGAAACCCAACTCTAAGTTCTTGGGTTTGTTCCGTACTCGT
>JAHDCE010000127.1 GCA_020630045.1 Saprospiraceae bacterium
TAAAGTAAAAAGAACATAAGTCAAATCGCAAAGTTATTATTTGACTGTTACTTAAAGTGTACTTAGAAGAGAGGTTGGCCTTTCCTTTTAACGCCATACAAATGCACATCTTAATTATCCCTTCTTGGTACAAGACCCCCCGTAAACCGGTGAAGGGGACTTTCTTTGAAGAGCAAGCACGTATGTTACAAAAACTTGGACATACAGTAGGCATTCTTTTTCCTAACCATGAGCTTCGATTTATGGCCATTAGTAGATTGGGAAAGGAAAGTACGCCCGATGATTTCGTAGATAATGAAATACCGACTTATTATAGCTTTTCACAATCAATTATTCCCGGAGTAGATGTGCCCACAAGTATTGATATACAAATGTGTGGAAAGAAAGGGTTTAAAAAATATGAAGCATACGAAAAAAAATATGGACGGCCTGATATCATTCATGCTCATTCCACACTTTGGGGAGGAGTCGTAGCGGAGTATATTTCTCGCAAGAAAAAGATACCCTACTTTTTGACCAAACACTTTACAGGATGGATTTTGTCAGGAAAACGAAAAGAAAAACAAGCATATCGGAACATCATAAAAAAAATTATTTCCAATAGCGAAAAGACCTTTGTCGTAAGCTCTTTTTACAAAAATGAACTATTATCGACATATTCCCTAGATGAAAATAAAATGGAGGTGATTCATAACATTGTTAACCCAATGTTCTTTTTGGATCGGAAACCCATTGAAGTTTTTTCGCCTTTCAAGCTAGCAGTGGTGGCTTATCTCGTCGAACGAAAAAATCATAAGACCTTGTTCGATGCGATGGAAATATTGAATAAAGAAGGCCTACGAATCCACCTTTCTCTCATCGGAGATGGTCGATATATGGGTGAACTTCAAAAATATCTAAAAGAAAAAGACTTGGAAAGTCAAGTCGAATTTCACGGACTATTAGGAAGAGAAGCAGTAGCCGAAGTAATCAGGTCTCATCATGCAGTCGTTTCTGCAAGCACCTACGAAACCTTCGGAGTCAATCTGATTGAAGGGTTGGCGGCCGGTCGTCCTGTCATTTCCTTGGATTCGGGAGGTCCACAAGATATCGTGCGTCCACAAGACGGGGTGTTGTTTAAAGAAAATTCCCCCAAAGCTTTCGCCGAGGCGATTAGAAAGGTGCATGCTAATTACCAAGATTATGACCAAAGTGAAATATCCGAACAATGCAAAGCGCGATTTAGCGAAGCTGCGATTTCCCAAAAGATTATCAAACATTACGAAAACAGCTTAAAGCAATAAATAATATGGCTGCACCCAAAATATTTTGTATCGGCTTTCAAAAAACAGGAACGACGACCTTGGCTAAAGCCTTGGAAGTATTGGGCTACAAAGTTTTTAGTGATACGATTTCTAATATTACTCCATTGGTTTTAAAGGAAGATTGGAATGGACTTAAATCCATCATCGACAAACACGATGCTGTTCAAGATAATCCATGGCCATTATTATACCGAGAAATGGACGAATGGTATCCGAATGCTAAGTTTATCCTCACGGATAGGGATGAAAAAAAATGGATAAAAAGCGTCGTCAACCATTTTGGAACAAAGCATACTGATATGCGGCAATGGATTTATGGCGATGGAACCCCTGTGGGTAATGAGGAGGCATATCTACAAAAATTCAAAGACCACAATAAAGAGGTAAGGCAATACTTTGCGAAAAGGCCCAACGATCTACTTGAAGTTTGTTGGCAAAAAGAGGCGACATGGGAACCATTGTGTGAATTTTTGGGACGGGAAATTCCCGCCGAACCCTTTCCGCATGAAAACAAAGGAGCTTATACTGTGAAAGATAAGGCGGTAAAGTTTTTTAAGAAGAAATGGGGGAAGTAGTAGTGCATATAAAGCACAACACCAAAATAAAATTCCCCAATACATCACCATTTTTACAGAACACAACCAATCAAATAATATGAAAAAAGTTCTCGTCCTCGTTGGAACTCGACCCAACTTTATCAAAGTCACCCAAATAAAAAAAGTAGCGGAAAACTTAGGTGGATTAGACGTGAAAGTCGTTCACACAGGTCAACATTACGATGACAAAATGAGTGGAATCTTTTTCCGCCAATTCGAAATGGAACCTGATTTTTTCTTAAATATCCCAAAGGGGATTTCCCCAAATGGACAAATCGCCCATATCATCATAGAGTTGGATCGTATCATGAGGGAGGTGTTCGTTCCGGATATTCTACTCGTCGTAGGAGATGTGAACTCCACATTGGCCGGAGCCATTGTAGCCAATAAATTAGGAATCCCATTAGCTCACGTAGAAAGTGGACTAAGGTCCAATGACCGGGGAATGCCTGAAGAAATCAATCGGATATTGACCGATGAAATCACCGACTTTTACTTCGTTACGGAAGAGAGCGGTATCAAAAACCTAGAAGCCGAAGGTTGCGATATGGACAAAGTGTTTTTCGTGGGCAATACGATGATAGACACACTTGTCGCATTTAATGAAAAAATCGATGCTTCCAATATCTTTGAATCCATCGAAGGCAAACCCGGACACTATGCACTCATGACCATGCACCGCCCGGCAACTGTCGACAATAAAAAAGGATTAAACGATTTATTAGAAACTATCCAGGTTATTGTTCAAAATTCTCCCGTGATTTTTCCAATACATCCGAGAACACGCAACAACTTTGAGAAACACGGTTTAATGGACGAACTTCAATCCATTTCGGGATTGACCTTGTGTCCGCCTGTAGGATATTTCGAATTTCAAAAACTCATTAAAGATTCCAAATTCGTCATTACTGACAGCGGAGGTATTCAAGAAGAAACGACCTTTAGACAAGTACCTTGTATTACGCTGCGTCCGAATACCGAAAGACCTTGTACCATTGACGAAGGAACGAATACATTGGCTCCATTTGATGTAAAAATCATTGCCGGCTTGATCGAACAAATAGAAAACGGAACCTACAAAAAAGGGGACATTCCCAAATATTGGGATGGAGGAACGACAAAGCGGATTTTGAACATTCTATTGCAAAAACTATAACATGCCTGAATCCATGAAAATATTGTTCCTGGCTCCCGATAATACCTTAAGATACAATCAAACCGGTGGAGCCGGAACACATATTAGAGCTTCCGTGACCCATTTGAGAAATTTGGGGCATGAAGTCGTTCTTGCTATCGGCGGAGATTTGCGGAATGAAGGAAAAACAGTGAGTTCGACCAATGCTCCGACCAAACAGAAAAAAAACGGTGGTGTTAAAATTAACGCATTGGTTCCTGACGAATTGAAATTCCTCTATCGGGACTATAAGAAGAAAGAAATCAACGAAGAGGTATATCGATTGGCCAAAAACAAAATTGAAAAAGAAGGGGTACCGGATATCATATACGAAAGGTCAGGATATGGTTTTAATGTGGGGATGCGATTGGCTGCCGAATATGATATCCCGCGATGTATGGAGACCGATGTCATCATGTTGGATCTCATAAAACCCGAAACATCCTATCTGTATAACAATTGGATATACCGTTCCATGGAACGCAAAAAATACCAATCCGCCGATTCCATCACGGTTCAATCTGAATACTCAATACAGGTCGCTAAAGAATATTGGAACCTCGACCATAATAGGGTTTATAATAAAGACTTAGGAATTACACCCAAAAATTTAGCGGTTTCTCCCGATCTCGATTTAAATGAAGAATATAACCTAAAAGGAAAAACCGTATTTGGATTCGTTGGCATATTCATGCGCTACCAAAATATCCCCATTCTTTTAAAAGCGGCGGAACAATTAAAAGACCTTGCCGATGAAATTTCCATCATGTTAGTGGGGTCAGGTCGCGATATTGAAGAATACAAATCCTATGTCAAAGAAAAAGGATTGGAACATGTAATCTTTACCGGATTAGTCGATAAATCCGTAGTAGGATCCTATTACGACCGTATCGATGTAGGAGTGATTCCAGACTGTGCATTTCACATGTATCCCGTAAAATATTTGGAATTCGCCGTATTCGGAAAGACAGTGATTACACCCCGATATGAAGTGTTCAGAAGGTTTTATGAAAATGATGAAACCTATGAACAGTACACATTTCAACCCCAAGATAGCCAAATGTTAGCCCAGCGGATCAGAGGGGTTTATAACCATGTCAAAGAAGGCGGCTCATTATCAAATGAGGCCGCTCGACTAAAAAACTTCGTCCTAGAAAATCATACCTGGGCGAAATGCGGCGAACGCCTCGAATTTGCATTAAAAAAGACATTGGAACATTGTCGTGAAAACAAGGGGAGGGGCAAGGATGTAGGTGTAGCCAACAAGTAACTTTATTCTTTCAACAAGTTCCATAAATTCAGAACACAAAATGGGATTCCAACAAAGATATAATCAATTTAAAAACTTGATTTCTCCGGAAAAAAGTGCTGATCGCCCCTTGAAATGGGTGTTCATTTATGGACACCATAGAGGAGGAACTACATACATGATGAGACAGTTCGAAAAAGTGTCCAAAAGAAGCACCGGTGATTGGATGATGGATGAATTCGCCATCGCTTTCCAAAGGGCGGAAACCCGCGAACGACAAACACTGGATGTAAGGAGACTCTATTCTGATTTCAGAAAAAATCTCTTGGAAAATGCACCCGTAGGAGCAGGGGCGGAATATGATATTGTCATTAAACAAGCCACCGGAGAAAAACGGGAATTAGAATTCCTGAAAAAACTGTTTTGTTCTGAACCCGCCCAAATCTTATTCCTTTTTAGAGAGCCTCATGGATGGTGGCGGTCGGCAGTTAAAAAATTTCCGACCCATAACGATTCAGATAGGGAAAAAAATTATCGAAGTGTATTCGAATCCTACGAAAATATAGGAGGACAAATAATCGAATATGGTCCCTCCATTCACGAATACTTGAAATCGATGCCAGAATTCGGAAGTGTGGAAATCGAAGATTTTTCACCTAAACCTCCAAATCCGATTGATGAGGCCAAACCCCTCGAAGATGTTTATCAAGCATTCAAGACCAAAGTCGGATTGAAGTGAATATTTTACATCTCAATGAAAAAATCGCTAATGCGGGAGGTGTGGAAGTTTACCTCATCCATCTTCGAAACATCATGCCCGAATTGGGGCATCGGTTCTATTGGCTACGTGTCAAAAAACTACCCGATGGCTATGTTATCGAAGACAAAGACGGCGAACTTGTCAAAGGAGGAACGTTGAATGAAGCAAAAGATAAACTTGCAAGCTTCATCCAAAAAAATGAGATTGACATCATTCACCTCCATAGCATTTCCGACCCACAAATCGTTCGGTTTTGTGCCACAATGAAACCGCTGGTCAGAAGCATGCACGAACCGCGTATGTTTTGCCCGGGACAAGGTAAGTTTTGGCACAAAACCGAAACCATTTGCAATAAACCTTTTGGAACACATTGCTTGGTTCGGGCATACACTCAAAACTGTTGCAACCGACAGCCCCGTAGATTAATTAAGGCCTACAAAAATACATCCTTTGAAATTCGGGAAGGTAGCCGACTCTATTATAAAGTTATCGCCATGTCTGACTTTATGAAACAAGAAGCGATACTGGCCGGTTTTCCAGCGAATAAGATAGAAGTCAACCCTTATTTCACACCCGAACAAAATGATGTGGATTCGGATATGATATCGCCTTCCGGCGAAAAACGTCTCTTCTTTGCCGGGAGGTTATCCAGGGTAAAAGGCGTTCATTTTATGCTAGATGCAGTCATCCCTTTATTAGAGCAAGATGACAACTTATTCCTAGATATCGTTGGTGATGGAATGGATGCCCAATCATATAAAAACAAGGTTCCGGCAACACTAAAAAAACAGGTCGTTTTTCATGGTTGGAAAAGCCCGGAACAAGTGGCCGAAATCATGGCTAAAAGCTACTTGGTTTTGTTTCCCTCCATTTATCCCGAGGCTTTCGGAATAGTAGGCATCGAAGCCATGATGAAGGCTAAGCCGGTTGTTGGATTCGATGTAGGAGGTGTATCTTCTTGGTTAGAAAATGAAGAAACGGGAATATTGGTGAAAGTAAAGGATGTCACCGGTTTTCAAAATGCGGTCCAATCCCTTTTACAGGATTCGGAGCAATACCATGAAATGGCATCCCAAGCAAGAAAATCCGCTTATCGAAAATTCATTCCAATGGTGCATATTAAAAAACTATTGTCAACCTATAAAGGAGCCATTGGCGACAGCTGACCGAACATGAGAAAAGTATTTATTTTTATTGTTTTAATCACCGTTTTCGGATGTCGCTCCAAAAAGGCATTGGATGACGAAAATAATGGAAGCGTTAAAGGTGCTTCAACTAGCATGGACAAATTTAAACTCATTGACAGGTTAGAGGCTTCTCCCAGTCAAGTTCGTTTAACGGAATTCGCTCCCGGCCACCCCACCGTCAATGAATTTCCAATCGATCAAATACAAAACTTCCCTACGCCAAGATACTCAAAAGGACATGGTTTAATCCGAAATGTCAATTGGATGGACCTGAAATTTTTTGGGGGAGCCAAACATCCCAATAGGGAAAAAAATATTGGAAAAGTTATTGATCGTGCTGTAAATATTAACCAAGAGCTGGCACTTAATTGGAATTACCACCTTCATCTTGGAAGTATTTCTTCTAAAAATGCCCCTGATTCCGGAAAGGAACCCTTGTTGCTCAATAGCTTTATCCAATTAGCGAACAAATATCCAAATATTCCGCGTTCTGCAATTGTCAATTGGGGACAAACCGGTTCGTTTGCCAATGGTAATTGGAACCCGAAGTCGATTCATTCAAAACAAGACTTTCCGAATAAATATTACATCAGGGATACCAAAGGGAATTTTGTAAACCGAAAAGGTAAAGTTGCAAAGTCCAAAAGAAAGTTCTACAGTTATTGTGTCCCCGAAAAAGAATTTTATCCGGATGGAAATGCTCAAGCCCAAACAATCAAATCCATTTTGAAACGATTGGATGGAGGTATTGCCATCATTAATGAAAATGGAGAAACCCAGCCTGCATATATCAAAGATGCTATCATAAAGCAGAGTAAAGAAATGACTGCTCAAATGAAGCAAATGGGTATCACCGATTTAGAAACTTATCGATCGACGCGTAAAACCCAAATTCGAAAAGCTTACGCAGATAGGTTCATGAAACGAATTCCGGAGCTCAAAAACACGACCTTCTCCTGGTATGCTGTCGAAGGAGGAATCATTGATAGATATGATTGGAGCATATCCAAAAAAATATTGACACCCATCAACGGACAATATTATTCAACACCCAATTTTTATCCTAAAACACCCGAAGTTTGGTCTCGTATCCGTGGTCATCTTCATGGATGGAATTGGATACAACATGGTCGAATCTCAGAGCTTAAAGACGGGGATAAATTGTTTTCTCCGTTTGTTGCCGCCGGGTGGCACCTCGATCCCGAAAAAAACTTTCGTCCCGGACAATGGTTGGGACTTTTAAAATGCTTGGGAGTCGTTGGGGCTGAATTTTATTATACCGGGCATTTTTCCGTAAGGAAACCCCCATACCCGTTACCGGAAAATTATGCTTGGCAAGCAACTGCACCTTCCTACGCACAAGCAATTACGAGTAGGTATGAAGATATACTTAGAAACGGAAATGTCCTGTTCGATAAGGAAGGAACCCCTATTCTTCGGTTTTCTAATGACCAAGAAGACCAAGTTCTGGTCACCGTACGCAAACACGATTCCAAACCGCATTATATCATTTGCGGTACCGTACAAACTTATGACAACAAAAATAAAACGGCACCCCTGAAAACGAAGGTCGAAATCAATCTCCAAGGCAAGGATATTATACTCCCTGTCCGCCGACAAGGCAGTACATATTTCTTGGACTTTTCAAATCCCGAACGTCCGGTATTAAAACAACTGGATACTTGGCATCAAGCTTATCATCCTGCTTGGTGGTCAGACGGATTTTTATTCGAGGCCGAAGTCATGGATAATAACCCGGGAAAAATACCCGTAACGACGACTGTCCGAAAATTGGGTCATAAGTTGGATTTTTCATCTTTCAATACTTACATATCATTGAACCAGTCAAACCGAAATGCACCCGAATATGATGTAAGTCCACGGAAAAATCAAACCGCTTTGGTATTTGTCAGAGCAAAAACAAGTGAAGGGGGAACAATTGAAGTCAGCTTGGCCGGTCGCAAAGTAAGTGCCCAAGTAAAAACCTCGGACTGGCAATGGATAGCGGTCAATACTGAAGCGATACCGCTACAAGCCAGAAAATATTCACTTTCAATTAAAACAACGACCGGAAAAGTCGATGTCGATAAAATATGGGTATCTGTTGATGGAAAGCAGCCGGATTTGAAATATTGGCAAATGGATGAATCATGAGAATTGCTGTTTTTTCTGATGGCGTTTGGCCATTTGCAATAGGAGGAATTCAAAAACATACCTACTACCTGTTGAAATTCTTGGCAGGGCAGAAAGTCCATGTAGAGTTATTCTCATCCGATACATCACCGGGAACCCCCTTTGAAGGATTTGATGATCGCTTTTCTCCTGATGAATGGCAATATATCACACTTCATCATGTAAATAAAAGCAACGGAATCCGTTTTCCGGGACATTATATCAAGGACGTATTTCAATTGTCCAAGCAAATGTATCGTGCTTGCGAAAATAACATCGGACAATTCGATTTGTTATATTTTCAAGGCTTTACAGGCTGGTTCACGCTACAAGAACAAACCCGTCAGGGAAAAAGAAAACCTAGGAGTATCACCAATTTTCACGGACTGGAAATGTTCCAAGGATCCGCTAACTTCAAATCTGTTATCAATAGTGCATACTTTTCTTTTTTTACTAGAAAGGTATTGGCCAAAGCGGATGTTTCACAGTCTTTAGGAGGGCACTTGACCCGATTGCTGGTAAAAAACGGAGTGGACAAATCCAAAGTGGCGGTCATCGGAATAGGCGTAGATCGCAATTGGTTGATTGATGAACAAGACATCGACGAACTGAAAAACAGCACGAAGGATCATATCCGTAAATTCGTTTTTCTAGGCAGATTCGAAAGACGAAAAGGGGTAGAAGAACTGAACAAAGCCATTGAAGCTATGCTTCGTGAAAAAAAGTATCAGTTTTCCTTCCAATTTATCGGTCCGATTCCTGAAAACGTACAGCTAAAAAATCAGGCGATC
>JAHDCE010000128.1 GCA_020630045.1 Saprospiraceae bacterium
GCCAAATAGTTTTTCTATCAAATGTAAAAGGTCAACATTAAGCGAGTTTATATTTTTTAGCATTTTCAAGCTTCAGGAGCGTTAATAAATGGTCACAGCCGTGATTTTTGGTTCTTTTCATCAGGAAAAGAACAAAGGACATTTTAAAACAAGTAGGGTTGACAAGAATTGTGATTCATTGAAAGCTTCAATCCATGTAATTTAATACCATCTCCATTCCCCATTTTCACCCCAAACCCAACATTTTCCAAAAGAAAAAAGCGCATCCCGTTCGAATCCCTTATTTTTGGACACGAATCATATGCAAGATCATGGCGAAAAAGAAAAAACCAACAAGAAAACAAGCGGCCAAACAGGCGACCAAACAAACCGCTAAAAAACAAGCGACGCCAAAAAAACAGAAAGCGGGCACCTTCCCCGATTTTTTCCTCAATGAAAAAATCATGGCGTTGGTCATATTCTTATTGAGCATCCTTCCTTACCTCAATACCATCAATCACGACTTCGCCCAAGATGACGGCATCGTACTTTCCGAAAATGTATATACCCAAGACGGCGTCGGAGGAATCTCCGGAATCTTGGGCTACGACACCTTCTACGGGTTCTTCCAAGAAGCCGGCAAAGACAACCTTGTAGCGGGTGGACGATATCGCCCGTTCACCCTTATCATGTTCGCCATCGGACACGAAATATATGGCAACAATCCGACCCCATATCACATCATGAATTTGATTTGGTATGGCCTAACCGTCGTCCTCCTATACTTGGTCTTACTCAACCTGTTCAAACAGCGATTCAATCGGGGAATGTCCTACTTCGTCGCCTTTGCGGCGGCAGTCATATTCGCCATACATCCCCTACATACCGAAGTCGTCGCCAACATCAAAGGACGTGATGAAATCATGGCGTTGTTTTTCGGACTCGCCGCTATGATGTGCAGCTTCAAAGCCATCAAGGATTCGAAAATGTTGTTCCATATCCTAGCGGGCGTCCTCCTGTTTTGCGGACTCATGTCCAAGGAAAACGCCGTGGTGTTCCTAGGAGCGCTCCCCATCGCATTGTGGATTTTCCATCAAAAAGAAATAAAGGAAATCGGGATGGCTTCCATTCCTTATCTCGTTGCGTTCATCGTCTTTTACGCCATTCGGGCATCAGTGCTCGGAGATGCCGCCTCCTTGACATCCACCCCTTCCCGGGAATTGATGAACAACCCCTATCTCAAAATTGTCAATGGGCAATATGTCGATTTCACGATGGGTGAAAAGCTGGCGACCATCATGCATACTCTTTGGAAATATATCGAACTGCTCATTTTCCCACATACCCTGACCCATGATTATTATCCAAGACACATCGACCTCATGACTTGGGGCAAACCTACCGTATCCGGTTCATTCCTATTGCACCTCGGCATACTCGGAGCCGGCTCTTGGGGATTGGTCAAAAAGAAGCCGTTCGCCTTCGGTATATTGTTCTATCTCGGTGCCTTGTTTTTGGTATCGAATATCTTATTCGCAGTCGGTACGCATATGGCGGAAAGATTCATGTTCATGCCTTCGGCCGGCTTTTGTTTGCTGGTCGCATTAGGATTATATCACCTATGCAAATATTTGAATAAGAAAATGCCCGTGACCGACTTCAAACAACTTTATCCGGCCCTGGGTATCATCGGTCTCATATTGGTATTGGGATGCTACAAAACCGTCAATCGGAACTTCGACTGGAAAGATAATTTCTCCTTGTTCAAAGCGGATGTCACCAAGTCCGTCAACAGTGCCAAAATCCAAAATTCAATGGCCGGGGAATATACCGTCCAATCCCAAAAATCGGGTGTAAAAGACACACCACTGGAAACCGAATACCTGGACAAAGCAGCCGTCCATATCGACAACGCCATCAACTTGCATCCCAACTACAAACTCGCCCGATTCATCAAGGGGAATATTTTATTCTATAAAATAGATTATCCCGCCGCCGTCAACCAATACCGCGAGGTCATCAACCTAGACGATGGGTACAAGGATGCTAAAAACAACCTAGGACTGGCTCTAGCCGAATTGGCTCCCGTCCGTGTCCGTGAAGGCAATGCCGCTGCCGCGGAACAACACCTCCGCGAAGCCCTTTCTTTGAAACCGGAAGAAATGCGGATACAGTTCTATATGGATGTGTTGATGAGCTTGACCGGACGTGGTGACCAAGGCAACGTTTATTACAATAAAGGCATGCAGTTGTATCAACAAAAACTCCAAACCGATGGCAAGGACATCGCCGACGCCTTCTTGGTATTCGCCTTGGAGGAAACCGGAAAATTCGCTGGTACATCCGGCGGTGCCGCCCTAGCAATCAAGTACTTTGGTGAAGCCGTCAAACGATATCCGGAAAATCCGAAAACGCAGTTCTTCCTAGGATCGACATATGCCCAAACCGGCAATTTCCAAAAGGCCATCGAGCATTTATTACAAGCGGAAAAACACAATCAAGACCCCGCTAATTTCCAGCGGGTATATTTGGCATTGGCGAGTACGTACCAACAACTAGGCAACACCGCCAAAGCACAAGAATACACGGCTAAAGCACAGGGAAATTAAACCCGCTTCATCCAATACAAAAGCTCTGTATGACTGAACAAGAAGCCCTGGCTATCGCCAAAAAATTCCTAGCAGAAAAAAATACGAATGGCCCGGGAAAAGGAATTTACAAATGGATATTGACCAAGCCGAAAGACATCGGTCAAGCTTGGTATTTCGATTTTGAATACGAATTAGACGACCCCGACCGAATCGTCCATCTAGAAAGCGTACCCGGTTTCCTCATTCAAAAAGAAACCCAAGAAATCGAAACCGTTTGGTGGGAAGACCACAAACGATTATTCCCCGACCCACCATCATAAGTCCCAAAGGGACGACATCACACACCCAAGGACGAAAATCCTAAAAAGTCCCAAAGGGACGACATAAAATAACTTAGGACGACAGTCCTAAAAAAACAACCACAAATGCAAGAATTAAAAGCAATCATCACATACGACAAATTCGGTATCCTCGATAAAAAACAGCTGGACGAATGGCTAAACAACCACCACCAAAACAGAAAAGACATCAGTAACTTAAATCAATACAAAAACAGAAAACAACTCTATCAAACCCTCTTACCCGACTTCAAGGAAACATCCCCGGAAAACATCGACCTCCTACTTTCCACCCTAGCAACAATTTGTCAAAATTACCTTGACGGAAAATACAACGAACAAGAAATTTGCAAATCCATAGACAACTTCTACGCACAATGCGACGAAGAAGTATTCTCAATATTCCCCAATGCAACAACCATCCGAGCCTTTTGGAATTTACACGAACTCCGTACCTTACAAACCGACCAATTTCCGGAATACCGATTCCAAATCAAAACACTTTGCCAAACCATAACCACGTCCATACAGACATAAGTCCCGAAGGGACGACATACCATAACCTAGGACGACAGTCCTAAGAAAAAAAGAACATGAAAAATACACTCCTCTCCATCGCCCTACTACTAATCACCCTCACTACCATCGCCCAAACCGAAAAACCCCGGTACAAAACCGCCGCCGACCAATTCGTAGAACACTACAACAACCAAGCATATGAAAACATTTTCAACATGTTCTCCGCCGAAATGCAAGCCGCCCTGCCCCTAGCAAAAACCACCGAATTCCTCACCGGACTCAAAGCCCACGCCGGCGATATAAAAGAACACACCTTCACCCAATACGAAAGGGGCAGCTATGCCTCTTACAAAACCACATTCGAACGAGCCGTATTCGCCCTGAACATCTCCTTAGACGACAAAGAAAAAATCAACGGCCTACTCGTCAAACCATTCGAAGAAAAAGCCAAAGAAGAAGACATAAAAAACGCCCTCGCTTATTCCAATACAAAAGTGTCAAAAAAACAAGCCGACATCATATTCGAAAAAACGAAAACCTTTCCGGAAGGTACACAAATCGCCTTCGCCATTATCCAAAACGGAGCCGTCACATATTACGGAACCAAAAGAAAAAACGGCAGCATCACAGATATTGAAAACAGCGATAAAATATTTGAAATCGGTTCCATTTCGAAAGTGTTCACCGCTACCCTCTTGGCACAATATATCCAAGAAAAAAAGGTCAAAGCCAAAGATTGCGTCAGCAAATATTTGCCCTTCGAGTTAGAAAAGAAAAACAAAATCTCCCTCCTAGAACTCGCCAACCATACCTCCGGATTCCCCCGCCTACCCGGCAATCTAGACATCGAAAAAGTAGACCCCAACAATCCATACAAGGATTATGACGAAAATGATTTGAAAAACTATTTCCAAGAAAAATACCCCAAGGAAAACAATGACAAAGGCAACTACCGATACTCCAACCTAGGCAGCGGCACACTGGGCTACATATTGACACGAATAGAAGACAAACCCTACGAACGATTACTACAAGAAAAGATATTTTCCAAATACAACATGAACCACTCCACCGCCCGACTAGACAAGGACAACCCCAACATCATACCAGGACAAAACCCCGACGGAAAAGAAGTACCCAATTGGACATTCGACGTACTCGCCGGTGCCGGCGGTATCACCTCCACCATAGAAGACATGACCCGCTTCGCCCTCGCCCATTTCGATACCGACGATACCGCCCTCGCCCTCACCCGAAACAAGACCGCCTCCGCCCACGGCAGCATGAGCATAGGCATGGGCTGGCACATCCTCCCACAAAAAAGCGGCGCCACCTGGCATTGGCACAATGGCGGCACCGGCGGCTACACCTCCTCTATGGTACTCGACACCGACAATAAAAACGGTATCATCCTCCTCTCCAACATCTCCGCCTTCCACCCGGATATGGGACAAGTGGACAAGCTCTGCTTCGCCCTCATGGGCACTTTGGAAAAGTAGAAATTGTTGTTTATTTTCATCCGGTCATATAACTCAAAAAATAACCATCACACCCTACCAAGTCCCGAAGGGACACCATAACACAACCGAGGACGACAGTCCTAAAAAGTCCCGAAGGGACGTCATAACACAACATAGGACGACAGTCCTAAATCAAGGACGACAGTCCATACAAAATCATCATGATGCAACAAATAAAAAATACCATGCCCCAACAAGGCACCATCCAATGGATCGGACTCCGCGCTAAGAAAAAAGGCGACGTCAACAGCGTAACACAAGTACAAATCTCCGAAAAAGACGGCCTCGAAAACGACCACTACTCCAAAGAAGGCGGTCACCGCATGGTCACCCTCATCCAAGCCGAACACATCGAAGCCGTAGCCTCCATCCTAGGAAAAAACATCGAACCCGAATCCCTACGCCGCAACATCGTAGTCACCGGCATCAACCTCACCTCATTACAAGACCGGCAGTTTCGCATCGGCGAAAACGTCATCCTTGAAGGCACCGGCCCCTGCGTCCCCTGTTCAAGGATGGAAGAAAATCTAGGCCCCGGCGGTTACAACGCCATGCGGGGACACGGCGGCATTACGGCGAGGGTTATTTCCGGCGGTTTGATTTCTTTGGGCGATACCGTACATTTACACCTCGAAGCCTAGCGCACAGGTTAGGTTTCTCACAAAGAACTAAACATCAATCGCTCGTGATAACCGTAAAAGAAGCTTCGCGAATCATTTTGGAAAACACTGCCGATTTCGGCACCGAACGCATCCCCATCGATAAGGCCATCGGACGGATTTTAGCCGAAGACCTTTGTGCGGAGCGGGATTTCCCACCGTTCCACCGCGTCATGATGGACGGCATCGCAATCCGCCATGCGGATTTTTCACAACGCAACACCCGCACTTTCCAAGTCAAAGGATTGCAATCCGCCGGAATGATTCCTAAAAAAATAGACGACCCTGACGCTTGTCTGGAAGTCATGACCGGCGCCGTATTGCCAGACGGCACCGACTCCGTCATCCGATACGAGGACATCGAATTGGATGATGGTTCCGCCAAGGTAAACATCAACCAATTGCAACCCTGGCAAAACATCCACAAACAAGGAATGGACCGCAAGGCCGGTGAGGTCATCGTCAAATCGGGACGGATACTGGCATCTCCGGAAATCGCCATCGCCGCCACCATCGGCAAGGCGCAACTCAGGGTCAAACGTACGCCCAAAACCATAATTTTCTCTACTGGTGACGAACTAGTAGAAATCAATCAATCGCCCCTTCCCCACCAAATTCGACGCTCAAACAATCACGCCATCCGTGCATTATTATCGCCGATAGGCGTCGAAACGGAGGACATTCATGTTATTGACGACAAGCAACAAATCCGAAGGCATTTGTTGTTCGCATTGGAAAATTACGACTTCGTGGTCATGAGCGGTGGCGTATCCAAAGGCAAGCTCGACCATGTACCCGAAGTATTGGAATCGCTGAATGTCACCCCCTTGTTCCATCGGGTCAAACAGCGACCGGGCAAACCGTTTTGGTTCGGAGTACATGAAGCTACCGGCAAGGTGGTTTTCGCCCTTCCGGGCAATCCTGTTTCCTCTACCGTTTGCACCCTGCGTTACATTCTTCCTTGGCTTCGGGCATCGCTCGGTTTACCGATGTCGCCGCCCATGTATGCCCTACTAAGTCGGGATGTCAATTTCAAAAAACCGTTGCAATATTTCCTTCCGGTCAAACTGAGTTATTGGGACGACGGTCGGGTCATCGCAACACCGGTAATGGGCAATGGTTCCGGTGATTTGGCGGGCTTGGTCGATACCGACGGCTTCTTGGAATTACCGGCCGACCAAAACGAATTCCATAAGGAACACGCATTCCCCTTCATCCCATATAGAAGTTGAACCATATGACAGATTGGAAGCAAATCCGTCGGCAATTCGCCGCATTCGACCATTCGACTTATGTCAATACGGCGGCTACCGGGCTCGTCCCGAAAACCACGATTGACTTGATGCATAATATGTATACCGGGTTGTCCAATTACGGTGCTTCCGTCACCGAAGAATGGGTTGTCGAAATGGAAAATATCCGGGTCAAGCTGGCCGATTTTATCGGTGCGGAACCGGGCGAAGTGGCGATTCTTCCCAATATGGCGACGGCGTTGGGTATGCTAGCCCCCATGTTCAAATCCAAGAAGCGAATCGGCTTTGTGGAGGGCGACTTCCCTTCCTTGCGTCATCCTTGGTTACTAAACGGCTTCGAATGCCCGGAAATTCCCGCGGAAGCGAACGGTCACTACGACCTCGAACTCCTAGGAAGTCTCAATACCAAAATGTTGGCGGTCAGCCATGTCCAATGGCACACCGGTTTCAAAATCGACTTGGATGATTTACGCCTTGCGGCGAAAAAAAAGCTGTTGGTGGTGGATGCCACCCAGTCTTGCGGCACCTGCCCCATCGACGTCCGCAAACACGATATCGACATCATGGTCGCCAGTTGTTACAAGTGGATGATGTGCGGTTTCGGCGCTTGTATCGTCTATGTCAAAAAAGAATTATTGGAAAAATTTCCTTCAGCATATTGCTGGCAATTCCGCGCTATGCCAGAGGATTATTTCACCAACTCCAAACGTTTCGAAATCGGGCATGAGCGTCACGATGTCTTTTTCAGAATGGGGCTTTCCCTCGACTTTTTCAAGGAAACCGGCATGGATGCCATTGAATCACGCGTACGGAAATTGAGTAAATACCTTTACAAAAAATGCAAGAAGAACAACATCAAATTGGTGTCGGATTATGAGAAGGCGTACCGTTCTCAAATCGCCATTATCGAAGCACCGGCGGAGATGCAAGCGTTCTTGGAAAAACGCGGCATTTTGACTTCGCACAGAGGTACGGGTATTCGTGTATCCTTACATTTTTATAATAATAAAAAAGATGTGGATCGGCTGGTGAAGGCGTTGGTGGAATACCGTTCGCTCTATTCCTAGCACACTTTATATTGTCAAAATAAAACGGCGGTCTGTTTCGATTTTGAAAAAGACCGCCGCCTATTTTTTAAATCAAAAAAAATCAATCCACGACCTTAACCAGTTGTATCATCACTTCTTGGTCATCGTGTGTACGGATGTATAAGAAATAATTATTCGCCGGAAGGCCGGAAAGATCCAACTCCAAATTAGGAGTGATATCATGTTCTTTGACCAATCTACCGTTTCTATCGTAAATACTGATTTGTTTGACTTCGTCAACAAATAGGTTTTTAACGACTACCGTATTCAATGCGGGGTTCGGGAATACCAATGGTTGCAATTCCTTACCGAAAGTAACAGAACGAACAACCGAATATTCAAACTGACCATCGAAGTCTACTTGGCGTAAACGATAATAATTGATTCCACGTGCCGGATTTTCATCCATATACTTGTAAGATTTTTCATCCGGAGTCGTACCTGATCCTTTTACGGTTCCGATAATGTCCCAACTGCGTAAATCCGTCGAACGCTGGATTTCAAAGAACTCGTTGTTGATTTCAGATGCTGTCTTCCATGTCAAGAGAACATCCGTTTCCGCATGTTTTCGAGCATCGAAGGAAACGAATTCTACAGGTAAAGCCGTCCTCCAAATGACACGATACAGAGCCGGTGTCGGATCGACTGCTTCAGCCACATCATAAGTCGTATATCTGAATGAGAATTCCGTAGATCCCAGTCCTTCAAAACTTACGCTAAGAAGATTAGGGTTGTAGTTTTCTAGGACATCTCCCACTGACAATTCCTCTCCGGGTCCTAGGATTCCATCATTATTCAAATCATAAAACAAGACATTGCCATTCATACCGGACAAGTCGGTAATTTCAAACTTATCGCCATATCCTTTTATTCCGTCTTCCGGGTCGCTTCCACTTATCGGGCTCAAATCATCCGAGGTCAGTAAGCGACGAACGGTGGTGTACAGTGAAGCATTTCCCAAATCGTAGAAGTAAGGGTCACTATCAGGAATTTGCTGGATTCCGAAATCTTGATTGAGTAAATCTTGAGTGCCGACATAGGCTTTGATTTTACCCAATTCGACATTTTCAGGATTGCCATCCAAGTTTTCACCCGTATTCTCCCAAATGGGGTTTATGGAAGGCATCGGTGCCGGATCACCTACATTTGCAGTAGCATCGGATAAAATGATTTCATAATTCGAATTGGTAGAAACCGTGAATTTATAATAGCTACCAACACCAATCGGCATTTTATCCAAAACAAGTCCAGTTTCCGCATCTATAAGGAAAGAGAAGAAAGAGCC
>JAHDCE010000129.1 GCA_020630045.1 Saprospiraceae bacterium
GAGTCGCCTGTAATCCGGTCGAACCGCCTTGGCATACGACGACATCCGTTCCGGCGTCTACTGTCGGAGACGGAGGTTCAGGAAGGACAATATTTGAAATTTCCAGTTCACAACCATTATTATCAGAAACCGTCACTCCATAGGTTCCTGAAGCCAAATCCGACAAATCTTCGTCCGTCTCAGTATTTGACCATTGGAATGTGTAACCTCCAACTCCTCCATTTACTGTTAGATCGAGACTGCCTCCCGGCACACAAGAAAGTCCGGGTGTAATTTCAGCAGTTAAAGGAACTGCAGGACTAATCGTAAAGCAATTCGTGCCGGTTAAACAACCATTAGCATCTCTAATTTCTATACAATAATTTCCAGGAGGCAATGATGTATTCGTATAAGTTTGAATGCCATCCGTAATCAATGTGTCAGCAGGCAATGGATAACCTCCGGGATAAGAAACATTGAATACAATCGAGCCATCATCCGCTCCCGGACAAGTTTCATTTTCTATTGAATTGACCGCCACAGGTGATGCGATAGCATCTCCATCTTGTATTGAAAATGTAGCAGTATCAGAGCATAAGCCCGCATCCGAAACAGTAACAGAATATGTTCCGGACGACAAATTATTTCGGATTGATCCGGCACCGCCATCGCTCCATTGTACATCATAAGGCCCGGTACCGCCGAAAATATTCAAAGTGACTGTTCCATCCTGATTTCCACAGGTCGGAGCTTGATCTACTTGCGGTTCGATGTCCAATCCACCGGAGGATATAATCGTAACCGGTACTACATCCGGACAATCAGGAGCGGCAGGATCAATTACCGTTACTCCATATGTTCCGGCCGCTAAATCATTTCTGGTTGAAACAGGCCCTGCTCCATCACTCCAGAAATACTGAAAACCACTAGGTGTAAAAATAGCCCCCCCATTAGAAGCACCACAATCAGCCGGAGAAACCGTCAAACTAGAAACCGGGCCACCAATATTTCCGACCACTGCGGATGCGGTGGCAGGACAATCCGAGTTCAATGGATCCGTAATCGTAACCGTGTAGAATCCTGCAGGAAGTCCTGATAAAGCATTACCTGTTGCATTGGACACGCCTTCCGAGGTAGACCATTCAAAAGTATAAGCCGCTAAGTTTCCGACCACATCCACTGAAACACTACCTGTAGCCAATCCGCAATCTGTATCGACACTTGAAATTGATGTAATCTGCGGTGCGACACACTCATCCGAAGTGAATATGAATGTCCAAGTAACTGTACATCCTGATTCACCGGTAATTTCAATTTCATAAATATTGTCTCCTAGGGTATAAATGGCATCAAATTCGAGAGTATTTCCTGAAAAGGAAATATTGGAAGCATTTCCGGAAAGGAAATTTACTGAAGCAATATTTTCATCTATCAAAATAGTTTCACTCTGAACAGTCCCGCCACTTTCATCCAAGCTCAAAGGCCCCAGTAATACTTGTACTTCATCTACTTCGGCTGTTACTGGAAGAGATATATCTTCACAACCACCTGTGATATTTACCGTAAAGGAATATGTCCCTTCTTGTGTAGGCGTGAATACAGGATTGGCAGAAGTATTGGAAGACAACACACCGGTTACTGGATTACTCGCTGCTTCAACCCAGGTGAATGACAGTCCTCCTGATGCGTTTAATGTCGTGGATTCGCCTAGACAGATGTTTTCATCCGTAGCTGAAACACTTGGAACATCGGGGTCTACTGTAACTGTTACATCATCTACCGCAGTACATCCATTGTCATCTGAAACCGTAACGGTATAAGTTGTAGTTGTAGATGGAGTAGCAACAGGAGTAGCTGAAGAAGGGTCGTCTAAATCAGCTCCTGACCATGTATATGTATAATCCGAAGCGACTTCTCCTCCAGAAGCAGAAGCAGATAATTGGGTATTTCCTCCGGCACAAATAACAATATCATCAGTCGTCATTACTATCGGATTTTCATTTACCTCTACAGCTATGGTCGTACTAGAAGTACAGCCGTTTCCATCAGTAGTTATGACCGTATAAGTTTCGTCAACAACAGTTGATACCGTTAAGGAAGGAGTAGTACCGATTGGACTTCCTGAGGCGTCCTGCCATTCGAATGAAACCCCTGTCGGTGACTGGGCGGTCAAGGTAACGCCCTCGCTTTGACAAACAGGCATCGTTGCCGAGGATTGAATGGATATATTCGGATTGTTCAATATATCAATCGAAACATCCAAGGTATCATTTGATCCGGGGAAGTCCGCGTCCGAAACGACTACTTGATAATCGTAGGTTTCGCCTTCTAAACCACCACTGAATTGTGGGTTTGCTATATTATTCGCGGAAAGCGAGCCGTTAGTAGGGTTATCAGGATTGGAAATCCATTCATAATCCGTGCCTCCGGAAGCTAGGAAGTCAACTGTTTCCCCTTCACATATTTCAGGATTTACGGGAGTGACATCACCGACCACGAAATCACCTACGAAAATGGTCATCGTATCAGTAACGATACAACCTTCATCCGTAGAAATTGCAAGTACATATTCCGTATCAACGGTAGGTTGTGCGAATGGATTCAAGATGGTGGCATCGGATAGTGAACCGGAAGGTGTCCAAGCAATAGAAACAACATCCGTTCCTCCGTAGGAGAATGTTCCATTTAATTGAATCGTATTTCCTAAGGGGATATATAAGTCTCCACCGGCATTTACTGAAATATCTTCATCTATAGTAATGGTAACCGTATCAGTGGTCATTTCTCCACATGTGTTCCTCGTCGTTTCAAGGATATAAACCAATTCCGTCCCAGGAAGATGGGGTAGGTTATTTGAGAATTCGGGGTTAGCGATATCCGTTTGGCTTAAATCGGTTGTCAGAGCAGGAGCGATGGCCGTCCAGTTGTAGCTATAATCCGAAGATTCGCAACCGGTTTGTCCCAACTCCAAACTACCGCCACAATAATTCACATCGGTTCCGGCATTTTCAATTATCGGAACGACTATACCGGAAACCGGTTGAACACAAAGTCCTAAACCTAAAGTATCCAACACGACAATCAAATCACATACTTGGGTTACAGGTAAATCGACATTAAATGAATATGGAGCTCCTAGGACGGGAAACCCATTCGCTATTGTAGTTGAAGCCACTACTGTCTCGCCTAAATCAAAAGTATCATTCTGATTGGCATCGATAACCAAATCAAGATTCAGGTCATTCAGGTTATTGGGCATACCAACTACCTCACCTGTTATATTTAAATTTTCTTCGCCTGCCGGCAAACAGGAACTAAGCGTATTAGAGGAAATAATAATACCCGCACCTGTGGTAGAAATCAGGAGAATCTGTTCTCCCCCATCTGTAGAAATGGTAAACACTTCACAGGTTTCTGCACCACAAGGCAATTCTTCCCTGTTCAACGTAGCGATGGAGAATTCTGCATCTTCAGCTTCATCACAGGAAACTGAAAATGTTCCGTCCAATGAAATTGTAAATCTAATTTCTTCATCAAGCCCAAGTCCTATCGGCATATCCCAATACAGGACATCAACCCCCATTTCATCCACAACAACAGGTTCTCCGGGAACCCATCCACTAGGAGAAAACGCGGTAACTGACAAAGGAACATAATCTATTCCAGCCGGCAATTCGACACGTATTACATCATTCGCATCTGTTGGTTGGTTAGATAAGTTCGTCACCAAAACATCCAGTGTACCACTACCTGAGGATACCAAGTTGGTCAGTGGTCCGAATTCGGCGGAGAAAAATTGGGTATTGGGTGTCAATCCATCAATAACAATCGGTAAACTTTCGCCTAACTCCAAGTTGGTCGGATCATTACAACCGGAAACCCCTTGGAATCCGTATGAAAAGAAATCACCGGAAACAAAGCCGCAAGAAGTAACCAATTGAAACTTCAGCACATAAGTATTGGAGTCATTCAATTCTTCTAAATTGGCTCCTAGTAGACCTTCTAAATCTAAGAAAGCGCTGATATCCGCAAAATCAGGAAATTCATATTCTTCTCCCCTGATGCCCGATTCCACGAAAGTGGGATCTACCGGAATGGTTACGAAGGGTTCGGATGGCGGGTAAGCGATTTCAAAACTTCCCGGAACGAAATCCAATCCGATTAATGGAAGGAAGAAGGAAGTTTTGATATCGAAAGCGTTTCCGATATTGGTATTTTTTATTAAAACTTCATAATCCAAAACACTACAAAATTCAACGGGATCTTGTGGTTGTTCTAGGACTTCGGCAGCTAAGGTAGCATCCAATGTTGCGATACTCAAAGGCAATTGATCCGCTGCACAAGGAGCATAATCTTCCGGGTTCCACAAGGGATCATCATAAGGAAGGCAATTCCACCCCGTTAGGGTATTGACTTGTAAAAATCCACAATTATTGGCGACAGCCGTCACCAAGTAAGTATTACAAATATCGACCGGTTCATTAGAACTTGAGTTTCTCAATAAAGGATCGACAAAAGCAAAAACACTGTTCCCTGTTCCATAAGGTTGCAACATGAGATCCAAAGGTGCGGAAGGTATGCCGATATCTTGTACGGAAACGATTGAGATACTGGCATCTGCCATATCAAATGCGATCCAGTTGGTTCCGGCGTCCGATTCTAGGGAAGTATTACAATGTTGGATAATCCAAGTAACGGTATCGCTAAATAGCTGGACGTTTGGATTGGATAGGGGTTGAAATGAAAACGTAGGCGCGTTCTCGTAGGTAAAATCATTTACCGTCGTTTCTTCTTTGTACTCCGCACAAGAGCCGTCTCCTATTTCTTCGGCATAAACTCGGTCGCGATAATAAATGGTCGGGATAAATTCAAAAGAATTTTCACCGTCTTCACCAGCGGTTAAGGATTGACAATTACCAATCAGGGTCAGCTCCAATTTGAATACGGAAGAGCTAAACCTGTTATATGGTGGCATGTAATCAAGCGTATCAAAATGAGCGACATAAACACCATCTACTGCGGTTTCCAAGCCCGGTACCGGATATGCGGAGTTGCCATAAACCGGATGTCCCGGAATGGTCACTTGAATATCGAGTCCATCAAATGCATCTACGATGGCCGGGCTGAATTCGAATCGAATCGAATCCACAAAAGCAGCTTGTCTAAATTCTTCAGGAAAGAAATCGTTGAAATCAGAAGTATTGAATACAGTAACCTGATATGATCTAGTAGAAGAATTACACCCGGAAGGCGGATTGGGATCGAATTGGAATGAAGAACCCGTTTTCACTATCGTGAATTGTTCTCCATATTGATCACAAGAGATTTTGTCTCCTCCAAATTCATGATACATTTCTCCTGAGAAGTTAGGCACCAATCTAAACAATGTAGTAAATGGCCCATCAGGATTGAGATAAAAATCTCCTTCAAAGAAAATGGAATCTCCGGGAACCAAGGTCACTCCTTGTGCCACAAGGCAGGAACTGAAATCAAAGTCAAGTTCTTTGCTTTCTCCGGCCGCATTGACCGTCAGCATAGATGGAGTCACGGGACAAGAAAAGGTATTTCCGTCTTGTTGTACAAAATTGACCGTTCCTTCTCCGAATAGGAAAATTTCTTCCGTATCAATCACCCCTTCAGGATTATCATATCTGATAATCGCTCCTACATTATTATTTATCGGATCATCCCCTACGACCGCAGCGACGTTCATCCGAACCGAATCACAGGATAATGCGACCTTATTATTGACTTCAGGATCATTCGGATCGACAGGAGTCGTGAAGGTGTCATCCGTATAGCCAAACGTCAGTCGTTCGACATCAAAGGAAAGCGCCCTCATCCCATTTTCACAAGAAGGAACATTGGCACAATCCGCACTAGGGTGAATGACAGGCCCTTGAAGATCTTCACAATACCACAAATGCGTACAACTACAGGAAGGACAAGAATAGGACATGGTAAATGGTACCACCACCGGCCCAAGTTCCACAGAACAATCACTTGTAAATACTAAATCGGCAATGTAATCGCCATTGACTCCCGGAATAATAGAAGCATCAAAATACAAAAAGGTCACTCCTCCGGAAGTAACTGTTCCCAAGGAGTTCAATGATAAATTGTTCCAAGTTAAATCGGTGGCATCCAAATCCAATGAAACGCCTGCCGGCGGCTCCACTGTTAAAACGATTTGCTCTCCTCCCCCACAATTTTTGTCGAAGTTAACGACTGTTCTTTTCGAATAATGAGAAATGGTAAAACTACCCTCACCCGATGTGGCATCCGTATCAGAGGAGTTTTCAAAATCGGATTGTTCGTTCCTAGGCCGATGGATATTAAAGTATTGATAGCTCAAATCATTTTGACAAGCATCTTGGTAGTTTACCAAAGAGTTCAATACCGTACTAAATCTATTCGTACAGTTTTCTTCGGTAGATTCCGCCAAGGAACAATCAAAGCGGAAACCCACTGTTACTTCTATGGATTCGCCTGCCGGCAAATCGTCGAAATAACCATCTCCATCCACATCGTCCAATCCACCGGGGCCATCCACGTCGGATTGGAATAATATATTTTCGTGCAAGGAGTTGATACTATCGAAAACAAGCAAGTCAACTCCTCCTATCGACATAGAAAAAATTTCGTAACCGTCTGCTGCTAATAACAAGGAATTCCCTAGGGCAATACCGGTTTCTATATTATACATCGCACCGAATCCCGGTGTGATTTCATTACCATTATTGGTGTAAGTGACCGTTTGTAATCCATCTACACAATATCCGGTTTCGATGTTAGGTATCGATCCGGAGTTGGTCGCTCTTGGAGAGCTTTCGCCGATACCCAAAGTAACGAAGGAAGAGACGAATTCGGTTTCACAAGTTCCACCGTCGCAACCCCAAGAAAACTCATGGAACCCCGCCCGGCTTTCTTCACAGCTCACCACACAATAATCTTCCTCGATCAAAACGGTTTCGTCCGGATCAAAAAATCCATTGCCATCGCCTAATCCACCTCCGCTAGTATTGTTGACGAAATATGCCGCATCAATGACAGCAGTAATGAGTGTATCCGTTCCGTCGAACGTTTTCGTTACCGGAAAAGCTACACCATTGACCCTGACTTCGGTGACATAAATACCGGAGCCTTGGGTATTCGAATAATATAGAGTATCGGTAAATCCGGAAAGACCACTGTTCAATACATAAATCTCCCTAGTGGAACAATCACCGAGAGAAGCGCCAAATACATCGTCCGGTGCCAGAACAGTTAAATCCGTTACAGAAAAAGCGTCACGATATTCGGCGGGATACTCTGTTTCATCAAAGCTTGTTCCTCCGAGTGTATAATTGACGATCCACTCGTCCAGTACGATGGCGGAATTATTTTGATTAATGGAATCCAAATATTCGCAATTGGCTTGGACAAGGAATGAAATGTCATATTGAGTCCCCAATGTAGGATCTAGATCAGGAACGGAAAAAATAGCTCCTCCGATTCCGGAGGTCAACATATTTACACCAGGAGAAGAATTGCCGGGTAGAAATCCGACGAAAGTAACGCCTTTGAACAAAGAAAGGCTCGTAGTTATATTTTCTCTTATATCGATGGAAGTTCCATCTGTCGAAATGGTGACGGTTGCGGTATCCGGATCGCCACAAATGTTGAGGAAGTCAGGGACACCATCTGCACCTGTATAGTCCACCACGACATTATCTTGACCCACGACAGCCGCACCCAACCCAAAACACAGGAAAATCAAGAGTGTGTAGTGTTTTATCCCCATCATGAATGGTTTAGGCGGATTGTTCCCGAATTCGTTAATTGTTACTTAGACAAGACCCACCATTTCAACCTTAGAAATGAATGACCCCATAGTATGCCTTATACTAACAAGAAACTTCAACAAAAACCAAACCAAATTAATATATCTATCCCTATCAATAAGACAATAACATATTTAAATCCCTCGCATACATCATGTCTTTCTTGTTTTACATATAGCTTTTTATACAATATGTGTGCCGGTAATCCAGAACTTAAGCCTTTATTATTTGTTCTTGTGTTAATGACGATTAATTCGTCTGAACTACCTACTTTTGCAACATAAATACATCATTGAATGGCGACAATAAAATTTACATTTGAAGACAAGGATATTCCGGAGAAAATCGTAGAAGGCGTAGAGGAGGGATATTCTATTTTGGAAGTGACTGAAGATCATGACATCCATCTGAACCACAACTGCGGTGGTGTTTGTGCGTGTTCCACCTGTCACATATACATTAACCAAGGAGAAGATGACATTGAAGAGATTTCCGACAAGGAAGAAGATTTTATAGACCGTGCCATCAATCCCAGGCTGGAATCGAGACTGGCTTGTCAATGTGTCGTATTGAGCGACGATGCCATTATCGAGGTGGAGATTCCGGATCAATCCCGAATTATCGGTCACGAACATTAACCCATTATCAACCGGATTCCAACGGTTGAACAATTATTCATATTCAATATATTACAAATATGGCTTTTGAAGAATTTGACGATATGCCCATCAATTGGGCCGACCATGAAGATGTGGCGATGAAATTATACGAACGCTTCGGTGACGAGTTCACTGAATCGAACATCTATCGAATCCGCTTCACGGAATTGCTGGAATGGGTGCTTGAAATTCCGAATTTCGAAGGCACGAAAGAAGAGTGTAACGAAGGACATTTGGAACAAATACAAGCCAAATGGGTCTATGAATGGAGAGACAATCAATGACATCGACTCCGTGATCCGAAAGATATAAACAGCCACCATGTACGAACTGGAAAAACTTAGGAACATACGCACTTTCATACTGGATGTAGATGGTGTGTTGACCAACTCCGAACTCATCATATTAGAAAACGGCCGTTTGCTGCGGAAGATGAGTACTAGGGATGGATATGCTATAAAAAAGGCGATTCAAAAGGGATACTTGGTGGCTATTATCACCGGAGGGCACTCTTCGGGTGTCGTGAGTCGGCTTCGCAATTTGGGCGTAACTGATATTTACAAGGGTGTTGAAAAAAAATGGCACGCTTACGAAGAATTGGTACAAATTCACGATTTGGATCCGGCGGAAATCCTTTATATGGGAGATGACATGCCTGATTTGGAGGTCATGCGTCATGTAGGACTTCCTTGTTGTCCTTCTGATGCCATTCCTGAAATTCGTAATATTTCACTTTACATTTCTCCACTGGAAGGTGGAC
>JAHDCE010000130.1:0-3567 GCA_020630045.1 Saprospiraceae bacterium
TAGGTATTCCTCTAGCTTTTCAGTGCCTATATGGTTGACGACATTGGCAAATGACAAACGGGTAGGAATACCACAAGCCCGACCCAAGGCACATAACAGGATGGCTTTGTCAATACAATGTCCTTCAGGAACATCACGATTCATGATACTCGATGCCTTGCTGTCCACCGGTGCGAATGATACATTGTACGGATTGTAACGGATCATTTCGCGAACCTTATAATACAAGGCGACAGCCTTTTCTTTTTGTGAGTCTATTCCTTGAGTGGTCGCTTGGGCAAGTTGTTTGATGGATACGTTTTCCGAATCTATAAAGTAAGTCGGGGAGGAGTAAAGCTCTAGTTTTTGCGTCATGTCACCTCTAAGTTAAAATGTTCGATTTCCTCTTTTAAATGCCCCAACATGATGTCACGCACCTTCTTTTTGAGTTCTGGAATGTCTTCTAAAGTCATTCCTTTGGTTTCAATCGGATCGGCCCAATAAACAGGCAGGATACCGGGACATAGGTCGAGTCCTCTCCTGTAATCGGATACTTTACGGATTTGTGTGGTACATACCGATATGGGAAGCTCCGCATCAATGGCCAACCTGAAAGCACCATCTTTAAAGGGCAACAAGGCTTGATTGCTGCGATTCCTTGTACCTTCAGGATAAATGAAAATCGAATATCCCTTTTGCAGTTCTTGATTCAATGCCAACATACTTTCCTTTCTGGATTGTCTGTTTTCTCGTTCAACAGCAATGCAAAGAGCCTTCATGACCCATCCGAAAACAGGTATTTTAGTCAATTCCTTTTTGACCAATACCTTTACAGGAACAGGGAATGCATACGGGTGGGCGATAAAATCCAAATTACTTTGGTGGTTTCCGATAAACACATAGTTTTTCTGTTTATCTACTTTTTCACGCCCATGATGCTTAACACGGATTAATGTCAATGTCATAAAAATCCAAGCTCCGAAGTCGTAGGTCAGCCAGAGTAGGAACTTGATACCTTTTTCTCCGAATAGTGGAGGTAGAATGATGAATAAGGGACCCCATAGGATACACATGATGGTGAAGAGTATTAACCCATAAATGCACCAAATGGTCCTGAGTATGTTGCTGATAATTTTCAATGGAATAAAGTTGAAGTCGCAAAGTAATAAGAATTCCGGTTTTTTTACTTTGTTTACAGTGTACTTGTGAGTAATAAATACTAGGACAGAAGTGATCGAATAATGATTTTCAAGGGGATTTTTGTTTTGCCGAGGGAAGTCATAAAATTGGTAGTCGTAGCTATTGAGTTGAGGACGGTAGTTAGGGTAAAGCAAAAGGCGGAAAAGCATATTTCCTGATTGTTTATGGTCTGGCACTTAAGTAATCGGTCAAAAGTAATGTGTAGATACAGGCGAGTGGATTTTTGTGGTAGGCAAGGCGTGAAAACCGCGCATAGCCTAGCTACGCAAGGATTTTCACAACGCAGCCTACTGCGAAAATCCGCCGCATGAACTATATGATTACTTTTGGACGAGTACTTAATTTCTAGAATGTTATTTTTGCAGATATAAATAACAACAATGCGTTACTCTCTAATCATTTGTATTGTTCTATTCTGCCATATGCATTCCTTTTCCCAAGATTACCCAAGGGATGTGCAAATGGATGATATTATTATTTGGAATGGATTCTCCCAATCTTGGACCTATAATCATCGCCTGAATCGTCTAGGGGATTACTATGATTCGGAAAAAAGGAATATCGTTCATACCGCAGCTTCCGGCCTAGGAGAAGACCAGGCTTCGTTCCAATCCTATTTTACTCGACTTCCTGCTGGAATTTTTGAGGTGGAATATGGTTCAGTTTCTTTTGAAATGAAAGGGCGGGAAGGTGAAAAAGTATCATTGGATTCGATTATATATTTTCCGGAAGGGAAAGGAGAAAATCATATTGTTTTTTTGAATGGTTATGATTTGGTGTCACTCCAAAAAGCCGATAAACCTGAATATTTTCAAGTAGGTGTCAAAGAAATTGAATCCGGAAATGGAATCGCATTGTCAGCCGCCCTTCAGGCCAATTGCAGTTCATTGGAATGTGAATGGTTTAAGCATACCATTCAATATGAATTTATCGTCTACTATGCACTACTGAAATTCCCTGAAAATGCCGGTATGAATGTTACCGATCATGTTATTGAAAGAGGATACGCTTGGGATAAAAAAAATGAATTGGCAGTACCGACCGACTCATTATATCATTTCAACCTTTCTGGAAAAGGGACGGCGATTATTCCAATAATAAAAAGCATAGAATTTGGATTGGACGAACAACAATGGATGTTGGAATGGGGGCATTATATTGGAATAAAAAAGTATGATACAAGTAACAATATGGTCAAAGCGGAAGTGGGGCTTTATTTCAAACCTTGGTCGGAAAAAATGAAAAAGGGCTCTATGTTCCCTAAAAAATCCCGATTCGCGATTAAGAAAAAAGGAGCGGTTGAAATGAAAATGGAAGTTGCCTTTATTCAGTTGGATAGCGAAGTTTTTCCTGAGTCAAAAACAGTAGAAGGTGAAATATTGTGGATGGGGAAAAACAAATCTTCACTGCATCCCGATGCAGTATTGATCATGCCTTCTAATTAAAATTCAATGTTCATTATTACCTTCGCAGTGTTCAAAAAACTACGAACTAAGACACCATGGTTAAAAGACTCACTCAATTAGGAGTATTCATTGGCATTGTTGCCGTTTTGTTTTATGTTTTTAATGCATTTGCTAAAAGTGACAACCAAGAAGAAATTCAAGATGGAATCACTGATATTATTAACGAAGCGGATACCGTAATCAATAATATCGAGGACGAAAACAAGATTTTGTTTGCCTTGGAAAATTACCATCCAGCTCCCAAAGAATCTGTTCCTACCATAGAACATCGGTTTTATGCCTTGGGATACAATGAAAAATACGAACAAGCAGAATGGGTAGCCTATGAACTGTCAAGGAAAAATTTGAATATGCCCCATGTGGAAAGAACCGATAACTTTAGGGAAGACCCGGATGTCGAATCCGGTTCCGCTACACTTTCTGATTATCGACGATCCGGTTATGACCGAGGTCATTTGTGTGCGGCAGGAGACATGTCTTTTTCAAGGTTGGCCATGTCGGAGTCTTTTTATATGAGTAACATGAGTCCTCAGGAAAAAGGATTCAACCGTGGAGTTTGGCGGGAGTTGGAAGAACAAGTACGCGACTGGGCACGAGCCAACAAACATTTATATGTAATAACCGGCCCCGTTTTAACCAAGCGGATGAAAGCCCGGATAGGTCCTAATAAGGTCGGAGTGCCTAGGGCATACTACAAAGCCCTCTTGGATTTATCCGAACCCGAACAAAAATCCATCGCATTTGTAATTGACAATAAGAAACAAACCCAACGATTGGATGAATTCGCCATGTCTATTGATGATTTGGAAACACTCACCGGCATCGACTTTTTTCCGGCTTTGCCTGATAAACAAGAAGAAGAATTGGAATCTTCCTTTAATCCCAGCCGTTGGATTTATGATGAGGAACGATTCAAAATGAG
>JAHDCE010000130.1:3667-9206 GCA_020630045.1 Saprospiraceae bacterium
AATCTTCCTTTAATCCCAGCCGTTGGATTTATGATGAGGAACGATTCAAAATGAGGCTTTCTCGTTGGAATTATCAATAGAACAATTTAACGATTGAGGATGAACGGATAAATCATGGTTTTGTTTTTGATATAAGATAAAATGTGTTTTGGTGGCGATATGTTCCATTTAAAACAAGTTCATGAATTCCATTATAAAAAATCAAGTGATGGGTGATAAGAAAAAAAACAAAGACGGGGGAAATTCCGCCGCTTCCAACTCCCAAGAGGATTTGACCAAAGCGGATTTGAAAAAGAAAAAGAAAAAGGGCAAGGATGGAAGCAGTGGATTTGAAACTGCGGGCGACTTGTGTTTATGTTTATTCTCTCCCATTGGTTTCGTTTGTGAGGTATTCGGTATATTTTCGGATTAGTAGATAACATGAAAAAAAAATTACAACAAATAACCGTCCTCCACGAGGATGAAGATATTATCGTTGTCAACAAACCACCGAGATTGTTGACCGTTCCGGATCGTTATGCACCGGAAAAACCGAATTTGTATCATTGGTTGCAAAAACGACAAGACGATAAGGTATTCATCGTTCATAGATTGGACAAGGAAACCAGTGGAATCATCGTTTTTGCAAAGAACGAAACCGCCCACCGGCATTTGAGTATCCAATTCGAAAAAAGGCAAACCGATAAGTCATACCTCACCCTTGTAGACGGACAAATGTACAAGGAGGAAGGAGTCATAGAAAAACCCATCGCCCTCCACAAAAACGGAAAGCGAATGCTCGTTACCCGTTCCGGAAAACCATCCGTTACGGAGTACAAAGTATTGGAATCATTCAAACGTTTTACCCTAGTAGAAGCGATGATTAAAACCGGCAGGCTTCACCAGATTCGAATCCACTTCGAATCCATCGGATATCCGCTAGCCATTGACGCCATCTACGGAAAACGGGAAGGTTTGTACCTTTCTGAAGTCAAAGGAAAAAGATACAACCTTGGTAAATACGAAGAAGAAAAATACTTGATGGATCGAGTTATTCTCCATGCTTGGAAACTCGGTATTACCCATCCGCGGACAGAAGAGCAAGTCGAGTTCGAAGCAGAATTGCCCAAGGACTTTTCAGCGGTGCTCAAGCAGTTGAGGAAATGGGGAGCGAATAAGTAGCAATAAAAAAAACGCTTGGAATCAAATTCCAAGCGTTTTTTTTAGATTCGAAAAGTCATCGACTACCTAAAAACAATAAGCGTCGGCTTCGCCTTCTCCAAAGATTCCACATCATTAGCCGGAACTTTTGTAGCGCTCAAGTTCAGGTATTCCAAGAACTTCCAATCATTGATATTACTAGGAAGCGCCGTGACCGGTGTACTTTGCAAATCCAAATATTGAATGTTCGGAAGTTTTTCTACGATATTATCGGGAATCGAGGAAAATTCACACATCGGCAAGGCCAATACTTGTAATCTTGGGAAATTGAACACCTGCTTCGGAAATGCTTTGGTATCCATGTCATATGGATAGATATACAGTTGATATACCTTTCCGGGAGGAATCAATTTTTCTTCCCATTCAACGGTTTTGTCCGTATACTTCATTAAGTACACCTTGACCAGACCGTCCTCGTTCGGAGTAGCGTCTTCCAAGTTTTTCAAATAATAATGAGGTTCTTTTTCAATGTCTTCCGGGGAAAGGGGTTCTCCTTCCGCTTGTGCGAAACTGATGGACAATCCTACAAAGAGGAAGAAAATCAAACTGTAAAACGATTTCATGATATTAGGATTTGGTATTGAACACGAAAAAAGATGAAACGATGCCACAAAAATAAAATAATTCGGCATTGCATTGTGTTAATGCTATCTTACGTCCGGTTATCGCATTGCTAAAAAACAAACGATTAAATCATGATTGCAGGAATCGGAGGCATTTTTATCTATTCTACCCAACCCGAACGACTCGCAGGCTGGTACGAAGAAGTGCTTGGGATTCGGCACGAATCCCCCGAAGGTTACAATGTCTGGTACGCTACCTTCTTTTATCAAGATTCGCAAAATAATAAAAAGACCTACACCATTTGGTCCATCCATCCCGCCAAGGAAGAATTGGATAAATCTAAGAAGGCCTTTACCATTAATTTGAGAATATACGATTTGGAATCATTTGTTACCCAAATCCGCTCCAAGGGAGTAGAGGTAAAAGGCGTCGAATCCCATCCCGAAGGGAAATTCGCCTGGCTACAAGACCCGGACGGCAACTACATCGAACTCTGGGAAGACACCTATATGTACGACAAATCAGCATCATGAGTCAAGCAGGATTTAGTTATTGGGAAAAGGAAACCTTTTTCATGAAGACCGATTATTTGATAGTCGGAAGTGGAATCGTAGGACTCAACGCCGCCATTACCCTGAAGCACCGATTTCCGGATGCTCGCGTAGTCGTTCTGGAACAAGGCATGGTTCCTACAGGAGCAAGTACCCGGAATGCCGGATTCGCCTGCTTCGGAAGTATCTCCGAACTGGAAGATGACCTGAATCAATCAACGGTTGACGATATCTTGTCACTGGTTGAAAAACGATGGGCGGGGCTACAACGACTCCTAGGAAGGGTAGGGACCCAAAAAATGAATTTCCTCAATCTGGGAGGATATGAATTATTCCGAAAGGAAGACCAATCGTCATTCGCCACCTGCTCCGAATCCCTAGGGTTTTGGAATCAAAAAATAGACGGCATTACCGGAATGAAAGACACTTATGTCTTGGCAGACGAACAAATCCGGACATTCGGTTTTCAAGGCATTGACCATTTGATACTCAATAGAGCCGAAGGACAAATCCATACCGGAAAAATGATGGCCGCTTTACTTGATATCGCCATCGATTCGGGAGTTCGGATATTTAACGGAGCAACAGTGGATCAAATCCAAAGTCACGGTTCAGGTGTCGATATACAATTGACAGATGGAAAACAGTTCCGTTCGGCGAAAGTCTTGGTTGCCACCAATGGTTTTGCAAAACGATTGATGCCTGAACTCGCTGTTACGCCTGCTAGGAACCAAGTACTCATCACCAAACCGGTTGCCGATTTAAAAGTCAAGGGAACATTCCATTATGATAAAGGTTATTATTACTTTCGGAATGTCGGGAATCGTATCTTATTCGGCGGAGGCCGAAATTTATCTCCTCAGGAAGAAATGACGGATGCTTTCGGTACCACCAACCTGATTCAAAATCGGTTGGTCGAATTAATGGAGCAAGTTATTCTGCCGGACACTTCATTTGAAGTCGATATGTGGTGGAGTGGAATCCTAGGAGTCGGCGACATCAAAAGACCCATCGTCAAACTTGTGGATGACCACGTCGCCGTCGCCGTGAGGATGGGCGGAATGGGCGTAGCTATCGGTTCCTTGATAGGAGAAGAAGGAGCGGATTTAATTTCAATATGACATGAATCAATTATTTGCTATCGTAGATTTGGAAACCACAGGAGGGCGGGCCGATCGGGATCGTGTCATCGAGGTGGCAGTCGCTTTATACGATGGCGAAAAAATCGTTGACCGATTCGAAAGTTTGGTTCATCCCGAACGATCCATTCCCTACAATATCACTCGAATCACCGGTATTACGAATGAGATGGTGCGCGAGTCGCCCAAATTTTTCGAAGTCGCCAAGCAAGTGGTCGAAATGACGGAAAACGCCATCTTCGTAGCCCACAATGTTCGGTTCGATTACTCCTTCCTTCGTGAAGAATACAAGCGGTTGGGATATACATTCACACGAAAACAATTGTGTACCGTAAAACTATCCAGAAAAGCGTTTCCCGAAATTATAGGGGGCTATAGTTTGGGCAACCTCATCAAATATTTTGATATAAAGGTAAGCAGCCGACACCGTGCGATGGATGACGTATTGGCGACCGTTGACGTGTTCTCAAGGATTATCAAAGTCAATCATGGAACCGATTTCGATAACGTATTGAAGAAGGGCATTAAAGAAGCGCTCTTGCCCCCCGGAATCACCATCGAGCAACTCCATGAGCTACCCGAAGAATGCGGAGTCTATTATTTTCATGATGAAGAAGGTACGGTCGTATATGTAGGCAAAAGTATCAACATCAAGAAACGGATATTTGACCACTTTCGTGGAAAAGGTTTCAAGGAACAAAAGATTGAACGACATGTCCGAGGTATCTCATTTGAAATCACCGGAAGCGAATTGGGGGCATTGCTCCTAGAATCAGTAGAAATTCACCGACTTCAACCCATCATCAATAAGGCCCAACGGGGTAGGGGGACGGCCTGCGGAATCATTACTTACCAAAACCAATCCGGGTATTGGTGCTTCAAGTTAGCGGATTTGAAAAAAAGTAAAATCCGACAAGGAGCCTGCACGGCGGTTTTCGATAAGGAAAGTTTGGCAAGAATGAAAATGTTCCGCCTCAAAAATCGATATGAACTTTGCGAATGCCTCCTAGGAGGTGGAAATAAAAAAGGAAACAGTTGCATGTACTGGCAAATCGGTCAATGTGCAGGTGCAGGCGTATCACAGGAACCGGTGGAAGCATACAATGAAAGGGCATTGGAAGCAATTTCCGAATTGAGCCGCGCTTACGAACAAGATTGTCTATTACTTGATAAAGGTCGAACCGTAGGGGAGAAGACCGTCGTCCTTATCGAGGATGGTGAATTTCGAGGTATGGGATATTTGGAGTTTGATGATGCGGTACAAATAGAAGACATGAAATCTTGCGTCAAAAATTTTGATAATAATTCAGTAATACCGAATATTATCCGAACATATTTATCAAGCCACAACGATATTGAAATGATTCCCCTTCCGGGGAAAATAAACGAATGATTCGATATGATTAAATTAAATGAACAACCTACTTTATTACCTGAACTGGATAAAAGTGAAGCTCGTAAAATCACCAAAAAAAGGGTGGAACGAATCGCCGAATTACAAAATGTAATGTACGCCGAAGGCAAACACTCCCTGCTTGTAATTTTACAAGGAATGGATGGCTCCGGAAAAGATGGTGCCGTAGGTAAACTATTCGCCGATTGTCACCAAGGGGGGGTCAATATGTTTTACCACAAAAAACCGACTGAGGAAGAATTTGCCCATGATTTTCTTTGGCGTATTCATAAGAACAGTCCGGCCGAAGGCATGATACATGTTTTTAACCGATCACATTACGAAGACATCCTGATTCAATGGGTACACAATTGGATTGATGATGAAAAACGCGATAAACGGATGAATGCCATCAACGCATTCGAAGACTTATTGGCATTCGACAACAATACCACCGTATTGAAATTTTTCCTACACATTTCTTTCGATCAGCAAACCATAGAATTGCAACAACGCATCGACGAATCGGACAAGCATTGGAAGCACAACGACGGTGACTGGGAAGAGCGGAAACATTGGGACAGGTACCAAGAGGCATATGAGTATGCTATTAATAATAGCACCACACCTTGGCACATTATTCCGGTGGACAAACGCTGGCAAAGAGACTATGTCATGTCCGAAATCATCGT
>JAHDCE010000131.1 GCA_020630045.1 Saprospiraceae bacterium
TTCGCATTTCCTTGTATAGAGGATTGAAAGTCTATCGTTTTTTTCCAAAATGTTTCTATAATCCGGTGGGTAGGTGACAATCTAAAACTGTCATGAAATACTTCTACAATATATATTCGTCCTCCCGGGCGGAGGAACCTTTGCACGTTCTTCAATAATTCTAAAGGATTCGGAACATGCTCCAGAACCCAAACGAACAAGGCCGCATCATACTTGTTTTCAAGCTCTAAATCAGAAGAGGAAGCATCTCCATGAATAAATTCATATCTACTTGTATCAGCTCCTAAGTCAGCAAGTAACCCCCTGGCTTTATTGACTTGTACCTCTTCGATTTCCAAGCCGGTGATATGTAGGTGTGGAAATCGATTCAATAATAAATGTGTCTCAGCACCAACTCCACTTCCTACTTCCAACAAATGGTTGACTCTGGCAAAATCCCAACCATCGAATACAAATTCCGCCAAGGTGCCGGCCTGATCTACCAATCGCTTTTGTTCTTCAGGCGAATAACCATGTATGTATTTTCTGTCTGCCATTTCAAATTGATTTGGGAGCAAAATACAAAAAAGGTCATTTGCCTTTCGGCAAATGCCCCATAACTATCCGTAATCAATTATTTAGATTGTAGTTGAAATTTTTAATTGTTCATTCGCACCATATTCCTGACGGCCCGGTTGCGATTGATTTGGTTGCGGTTATTGAAATACCCCTCTTTCGAAGGTTTTGCACCGCCACCTTCATTTCTAAGTATGGTATTAAACGAATTCCCACTGGTCTGCTCTAAAACCACTTGCTTTGGGAAGGTTACATTCCGATTTTCAAACACTGCCGAAAAACCGGCGTATGATTTCAATTTGTACAGTACCGGCTCTTGACTTTCATTCAAGGACATCATCAAAAAGAGGTCTTCTTCCATTTTGACGATTTTCATGCCCTCGACGAATATGGTGTCTTTATTTTGAATGACATATCCCTTTCCGGAAATGGTAAATTCATCAATTTTCGTCCATTGTTCTACAGAAAACCCACCACCTTTCATCTTTTCATTCCAAGAACCGACCAACCAATTGAAGGCATCCAATGTAGGCTTTACATTATCTTTTTCCTTCATCATGTCATAGCCTTCTTCGGCTTCTTCCGAGAATCCGAATGCAGGAGCTACGGACGATCTTTCTTTTTTCTCCGGTCTCATAAACCGGTCTACCGGATCGGTCGAACTCGGATACGTGGCGGTGGGAGACACTTCCATCGCGGCAGGACTGGTTTCTTCAATCGCAATATCAGCTCCGGCTCCATCCGCCGAGTCGGCTATTACGTAAGTATCATCTTCCTGATTTGACTTATACCCCATTTCTTCCACACTCAAATCAGCGACAACATCAGCCGGTTCTTTGAGCGACTTGGCATTACCGGCTTTGGCATCTTCCGTGTCTTTTTTCCATCCAAAAGACGGAACGGCATCCAAAGGTTCGACATTGAGTACAGTCGGATTGAGTTCTCTTTCGACACTCGTGCTCGTTGTGGGCTTAGCAGTAAGTTCTTTTTTACTCGTAGAAGTCAAATCAGCGATTGCGACTTCTTCCATTACCGATGATTCGTCTACCTTAAAATACCTCGGTGCTTTGGCAATCATCGTATTTTCAGGGATATCGACTCGGGACGGGGCCGTTCTTTGATTCGTATTAAAATTGCGGGGATTAAATTCTTTGTCCTTGCGACCTTCATTCACATATACACGCATTCCTTTTTCTCTATCCAAATCGGAGGCGCCCACAAAGTAATTGTACTTCCGTTGAAATTCAACAATTCGTTCGTACTTCGATACGTCTTCACCTTCAATCGTAAAATCCGTCAAGACGACCATGCCTTCAGAAGCATTCTCCGCCATAGCCGTATCCATATCTTGCTGGTTCTGGGACATGATACCCAATACAGAAACACAAACCACCAATAACAATATAGCTGCTACCATCCCCAAATAATTCCGGGTTCGGTTATTCCGCTTCATTTGATGCCGATCCAAACGGGTTTCCAAGCGATCCCAAGCCCTAGAAGAGGGACGTTCGGACAGCTTGTGTGAATTCCGCTGGAATAACTCAAATATTTTATCTTTTTCTTTCATTTTCTCTTGTAGTAATAGAAATCCTTATAGGGTAATAAATCACTTACCATCCAAATCCCATTCTCACTTTGGGTTTATAGATGACCTCACATTCCTCAAACACATCCAAATCTTTTTCCTCGCATGTATTCAATTTCAAAACTCCTCCATATTGACAAAGCAAATTCTTATCCCGATCATAAACTTGTACCATCATATCGGCACAAGTCACACAACTATTGAGTTTCCATACATAGTCATCCCCTAGGGAACACTTTGTAATCTTGGTCATTCTCGGTCGCTTATCCATTATTTCTTCTACCCAATCCGGTTCCGGGTGTTCCGTATTCATTCCCGTAAAGGGAGAAAAAAACATGAGACCAAAAAAAACAATGAGTAAAGTCAATTTCATATTCAATTATTTATCCGACATCAGTCGCATGCCCTTCCAATCCTTGAATCATAGATTGCAAACGCTTCCTCGCTAATAGTAATTGTGATTTGGACGTATTGATACTAATCCCCAACATTTCGGCGATTTCCCGATGTTTATATCCTTCAACCACATATAAATTAAAGACTGTCCGATAGCCCGTAGGTAACATTTCCATGAGGTTCATGATGTCTTCCGCCGCCAATTCGTCCACTACAGACACCTTTGTTTTCACATCTATATTGCTGATTTCGACCGTCAATCTGAAATTGTGTTTTTTCCTCAATTTCATCAGACATTCATTCACGAGAATCCTTCTGATCCAACCTTCAAAACTTCCCGTACCGTGATAACGATCCAAATTGGTCATCACCTTAAACAATCCTTCCACCAAAACATCTTCTGCGTCTTCGAGGCTCTTCATATATCGCTTGCACACCCCGAACATTTTCGAGGAGTACTTCTCATACATGAACTGCTGGGCTTTCCGGTCCCCCCTTTTCACCCCGGCTATGAGTTCTTCTTCTGTCATAGATGCAGCGGCTGGTTTTCGATTTTTATTTGAGAACGAAATTTTCAAATCTTTGGTTTTGATCTGTAAAACAGTATGTCCCCAAACAATTCGACGTTACGGTTTCACGACTAAGATAATGATATATTCGGAATAAAGTGGTTTGCATTTTTTGTATTGTTCCTCTACCAAAATTCTCCCACTCCACTTCATTTCGAGTATAATTACAACCTGTTGATGCGAACCGTTTCCGTTTTGGTGTGCAACTGACTACTTTTGTGTGATTTTATTAAAAAAATTGAGATCAATAAAATGAAGGAGATCCCAACTCGCTACCAACCCAACGATGTTGAAGACAAATGGTACGCCCATTGGATGGATAAAAATTATTTCCATTCCGAACCCGATGATAGAGAACCATACACTATTGTCATCCCGCCGCCGAATGTCACCGGTGTATTACATATGGGACACATGCTCAACAACACCATCCAAGACGTCTTGATTAGAAAAGCCCGTTTGGAAGGTAAAAACGCTTGTTGGGTTCCCGGAACGGATCACGCTTCCATCGCAACCGAAAACAAGGTGATCAAAATGCTCAAAGAGGAAAAGGGCATTAAGAAATCCGACTTGACCCGAGAAGAGTTTTTGAAACACGCTTGGGAGTGGAAGGAAAAATATGGTGGAATCATTCTCGACCAATTGAAAAAACTCGGTGCTTCCTGCGATTGGGAACGTACCCGGTTCACGATGGAAGAAAGCCTGTCTAAAGCCGTTACTAAGGTTTTTGTCGATTTATATAAAAAAGGAAAAATCTACCGTGGGCTCAGAATGTGTAACTGGGATCCTAAAGTCCAAACGGTTTTATCCAACGAAGAAGTCGAATTCAAGGAAGAACATTCCAAATTGTATCATGTCAAATATCGCATCGAAGGAACGGAGAACGAATGGGTCACCATCGCCACTACCCGACCGGAAACGATATTGGCGGATACCGGTATCGCGGTCAATCCCAAGGACGAACGCTATGCCCACCTAAAGGGAAAAAATGCGATTGTCCCCTTGGTCAATCGTGCGGTTCCTATCATATTCGACAACTATGTCGATATGGAATTCGGAACGGGTTGTTTGAAGGTCACTCCGGCTCACGATACCAATGACTACGAAATCGGAAAACGCCACGGACTGGAAGTCATCGACTCTTTCAATGCGGACGGGACATTGAGCGAAGCAGCTCAATTTTTCGTAGGCGAAGATCGGTTCGTCGCTCGTAAATTGATGGCAGCCGAATTGGAAAAACTGGGCCAGTTGGTTCAGACGGAAGATTATCAAAATAGCGTTGGTCGATCCGAAAGATCAAAAGCTATCGTAGAACCTCGTTTGATGTTGCAATGGTGGGTCAGTATGGACGGCTTCGCCAAAACCGCCTTGGATGCGGTCAAGGATGGAGATGTCGATTTCTTCCCCAAGCACATTTTCAACATGTACAACAGTTGGCTCAAGGAGGAAAATGTCCGTGATTGGTGCATCAGCCGCCAGTTGTGGTGGGGACATCGGATACCGGCTTGGTATTATGGCGAAGAAGTTTTCGTTGCCGAAACGATTGAGGAAGCATTGGCGGAAGCCCAGAAAAAAACGGGTAATGCGGCATTGACTACAGATGATTTGATTCAAGATGATGATGCTTTAGATACTTGGTTCTCATCATGGCTCTGGCCGATATCCGTCTTCGACGGATTCGAAAATCAAGATGAATTGAATTACTATTATCCGACCAATGTATTGGTAACGGGCTGGGACATCATGTTCTTCTGGGTCGCCAGGATGATTATGGCGGGATATGAATGGAGCGGAGATCTTTTGGAAAACAAGCCGAAATATCCCTTTAAGGATGTTTATTTCACCGGAATGGTCCGTGATGTCATCAAGCGTAAGATGAGTAAATCCATCGGTAATTCGCCGGACTCACTCAAGCTGATTGAGAAATATGGTGCGGACGGTGTCCGCTTCGGTATGTTGTCTTCGGCCGCCGCCGGGAATGATATTATTTTCGACGCTCCATTTATTGATCCGAAAAAACAATTGGCCGTTAAGGATGAAAGTGACAACTGCATGCAAGGGCTCAACTTCGCCAACAAAATGTGGAATGGAATGCGACTTGTCCTTAGTTGGAAAATCATTGAACAACCACTCAATGAAGACTTGGGTCGTGTAAATGCACTCGCCGGACAATGGTTTGAAAGCCTGCTACAAAAGAACATTGCCGCATTAGAAGAAAGTTATTCCCAATACCGATTGAACGAAGGTGTTATGGGACTGTACAATTTCATCTGGGGCGACTTCTTTTCTTGGTATCTGGAAATCATCAAACCACCTTATGGTGAAGGAATAGATCGTAAAACTTACGAAACCGCCGTTAATTTCTTCGAGCGATTGATGACCATACTTCATCCTTTTATGCCTTTCGTTACGGAAGAGATTTGGCATTTACTCAAGGAGCGAAAAGATGGTGAAGATTGCGTCATCAGTCGCTACCCAACAGCAGGTGCATTTGACGAAAAATTATTGGCTGACTTCGAAGCGACCAAAGACATTATTTCAAAAGTCCGGGACATCCGAACGAAGAACGGTTTGAAAAAACATGAACCGCTTAAGTTCTTTGTTCAAAAAACGGATGGAGTCGAACAACTACTGAGCCGGGAAGGGTTGAAGGAAACCATCATCAGAACTGCGGTTTTGGAAAGTATCGTATTTACTGATTCCGAACCGGAAAACGGTGTCGCTTTCATTTCCGGACCAGAAAAATTCTATGTCATCGTCGAAAAAGAAATCGATGTCGAAGCCGAACGGGAAAAAATGACCAAGGAACTGAACCGACTCCAAGGCTTTTTGACCGGCATAGAAAAGAAACTCGGTAACGAACGTTTCGTCAATAACGCACCTGAAAAAGTCGTTGCGATGGAACACAAAAAGAAATCCGACACCGAAGCCAAAATCAAAAACTTGGAGGAGGCTTTGGCGAAATTGTAATGCCGAAATCAGAATATGAATTCAAAGACCGCTTCCATTCGGGGGCGGTCTTTTTATATTTTCTTTGGTATGCGGAAGCAGAAAGTCGTTCCCTTTCCTATAGCGGTGGATTCAACCCAGATGCTTCCCTTATGATTTTCAACAATCGCACGACAAATAGCCAGCCCTACTCCTGTACCGCTATACTCTTCATCATGGTGCAAACGACGGAACAATCCGAAAACTCGTTCTTTATATTCTTCGCTCATTCCGATTCCATTATCCGTAATACTGAATAAATGATGCTTGTTTCCAAATGTATATCGAATGTCTATTCGTCTGACCGGTTCGTGATTGTATTTGATACTGTTTTCTATAATCCTCGCGAATAACTGAAAAATTTGGTTTGAATTACCTCGAATTGCTTTGGGATAAGGATCCACCCAATTCAATTCCACGTTTATGTCGGAATAGCCTTTTTTCACAAATTCATCCAGGTCATAAATCAATTCTTGAAATGAAACATAGGAATAATCCCCTTTCCCTTTTTCATATTTGAAATAATCCATAAGGTCATCCAGGATCTTATCCATCCTAGTGACTCCATTTAATATAAAATCCAAATACTCATTGACTTCTTCCTCTTCCTCCACATCTATTTTGGATTTCACCAAGGAAGAAAAAGAACCGATGGTACGCAACGGGGTTTTCAAATCATGGGAAGCGATATTGACGAATTGTTTTAAACGCTCATTTTTATGTTCCAACTCCTTATTGGCCCCTAGCAAACTCCTTGTTATAAAATCCCGCTTCTCCATCACCACAACATGCACCAAAAAGAGAATGAATACACTTAGGAAATAAACCTCCCTGCTAATTTCGGTTTCGGGCTGTATCCCAAAACTGATGCTCAATAAGGCAAAACAGAATATGTAAAACGAAATCATTTCCCAATTATTCCGATTGATAATAGCGATGCCACTCAGTGACAAATACAATCCAATAGAATAATCCGGAGAGAAATGATTGACATGAACAATCCAAATGATCCAGGCAATGGTGATAAAATTACCGATATAACAAGGCAAGGCGACGTATTTCCGCACTTGTGGCTGTACAAAAGAAAGAACCAACAACCCACCCCAATAAAGGGATAATAGCCATCGATGCAACATGACCTCTTCTGATCCCGGAGCGTACCGAATCAAGAAAAGGCCATACACCGGAAGGAATATCGTCATCAGGATAATCCAGATACGGAACACCCAAATCTCATAACTTTCTATTTCAAAATGTTTCAACATCCGCAACGGCTTCGATGGCAGTACTCTTTCTCTTATCAAAAGTAATCAAATCACAAAAGTAAGGCGAACGGTACACACCTAAGGATTGTTTTACATCAATAAAAGATAAAAGAAATGATTCAACGTGACTTCCTCCAACAACAAATAGAACAACTCGGTCGCATACTTGGAAAGGTCATACATGAAATAACGGGGATGGGATTCGATGGGGACCTCTCTATCATCGTTATGAAAATAGATGAAATTCTAAATGAATATCCCGATCTCAAAATCATGGACATCATCCCTTTGGATGATGATGATTTTATCACTATCTTAGAAAAAACATTCCATAGTGACTCCGGATTATTAAACCGATTTTCAGAGATGCTGTTGGCTTTCGCCAAAATGAGTGATGATTTATCATTTAAAAAAAAGGTGCTCAAAAAATCCCTGCTCACATTGGAATACGCCTCGGATATTTCATCAACTTATTGCCTGGACCGCAATGCACGGATTCAAGAATTAAAAACGCGAATTCAATCCCTATGATCAAACATTTCATTTATATCTCCCTTTTGATTTCCTCTACGATTTCCCTATCCGCTCAAAACGAAACACCACCCAAAACCGCCATCTTGTGGCATACCGCCCCCGACAGGTCTTACCCCCAAGAATGTATTGAAACGATTGCTGAAGAGGACTTCCGACAAAGGGATGCTTGTAGCGCTCAGCAAGTACTCAATTACATGCTCAAAAATTTTTCCAATAAAAAATTCCACATGGTAGACGGTCAAACCAGTTTGGCCCGCCTGCAATTTTTTATCCGAAAGGATGGTAAAATCATACTCCCCCATCTACGTGTGGATCCTGGATGTGGTATTGGCAAAGCCATTCTCGAAGCGGTTGAATCTATGATAGAAAACGGATTCCAATTCGCCCCTTCCCCTAGTGCGGATCCCAATAAAATGTCTCTTTATTATATTGATATCATCTTGAAAAAAGACGGAACTAAAATCAATATAACGGGAAATAAAAAAATCGACTAAACCATTATGAAACGGGTTCTCATTTTAGCAATATCCCTCATTTTCATCATTAGTCTATACAACTGTAACAAAAGACTACACACTATTGAAATAGACGGTGTGAATATGGAAATGTATTCACCACCAAACATGGTTCAAGTCAAGGGCAATTTATTCGTGGATGTCACGGAGTTGTCCGTCATCGATTATCGGGAATTCCAGTTTTGGACGGGACGGGTTTTCGGTTTTGAGTCCGAACGTTATTCCAATACAAAAATCGACTCTACCGTTTGGAGAAACTATAATATTGAAATTGAAAAAGAGGGATTCGAATACTCTAATCCATTAAACATGCTCTATGAGCAAGCATACAATTTGCATCCGGCACATTCTGACTACCCCCTTGTCGGAGTCACTTATGAACAAGCACTCGCTTATTCTAAATGGCGGTCAGATCGCGTGTATGAAATGATGCTAATACAAAAAGGTGTCCTAGATTTCAATCCAACACAAAGTGAAGGAAAATATTTTTCAATTGATCTAAAACGCTCAACTTGTTCTACTCCTGAAAACATTTTGAGCGCAAAATTGACTCTTTGGATTTTCTTTCGAAAGATGATTGCTAAGATTGCAATAACTACGATCAGTAAAATCAAAAATTTTAGAAGTCTCTTCATGTTAATTTGCAGTAAGTTCAGGTTGGTTAAAGATATCCTCTTCTCTCGGTATT
>JAHDCE010000714.1 GCA_020630045.1 Saprospiraceae bacterium
GAAATCTTACCAAGGAGAAAGTTTCCAATAGAAACGAAAAATAAACAAAAACAGCCCTGCTTGAATCTCATTTTCAAGCAGGGCTGTTTTTGTTTAAAACTCATTTTATCCCATCACGCAAATCCAGAGAAGAATAAAATGTGATTTAATTATTTACATAATAATTTGCGAAATCCAATTCATCATTAATTTTGCTTCAAATAAGAAGAACGATGTTTGTCAATCTAATCAGTGATACCGTTACTCGCCCGACCAAGGGGATGATGGATGCCATTTACAATGCGGAGCTTGGAGATGATGTCTTCGGAACAGATCCGACTGTCAATCGCTTGCAGGCTTTTGCTGCCGAAATGTTTGGCATGGAAGCGGCCTTGTACTGCCCTTCCGGAACAATGACCAACCAAATCGCTATCGCCGTCCATACGGATAAATTGGACGAGGTGATTTGCCATGAATATTCTCACATATACCTGTATGAAACCGGTGGGTACGCGCACCATTCCGGAATAGGGATTAAACTATTGCCGGGTAAGTATGGGAAAATGAGTCCCGAGGCCGTAAAATCCGCTATCAATCCGGTTTTTGATTGGTACACCAATAGTAGTTTGTTGGTAGTCGAAAATACAAGCAACAAAGGAGGGGGCAGTATTTATACATTGGACGAAATTCAACCTTTCAGAGATATTTGTGACCAACAAGGAATGAATCTCCATCTGGATGGTGCCAGGTTGTTCAATGCATTGGTCGAAACAGGAGAGTCACCATCGGAGGTAGGTCATATTTTTGATAGTATCTCTATTTGTTTGTCCAAAGGCTTGGGGGCTCCGGTAGGGTCTTTGCTACTAGGAGACAAGGAATTCATTCGCCAAGCTCGAAGATTTCGAAAAGTAATGGGGGGCGGAATGCGACAAGGCGGCATCATCGCCGCTGCGGGGCTCTTCGCCTTGGAAAACAATATTGAGAGATTGAAGGAAGATCATGAAAGAGCGAGAAGGCTCGGACAGACATTAGAGCGGATGCCTTATATCGAAAGCGTCAATCCTATACAAACGAATATTGTGATTTTTAATGTCAAATCACCTTGGGATAGTAACCTTTTCGTAGAAAAAATGAATGAACTGGAAATCTCCTCTTCTCCTTTCGGAGAAAAGGCGGTTAGATTCGTAACGCATCTTGACATTTCCGACGAAATGATTGATGTGGTGATCAAACGGCTTGAGGGATTAGCGGATTCCTTCCCCGGTTAAGCAAATTAATTGAAGCCAAGAACTTATTACGCAATGTACCGAGTGCTGGAATCAAATAATGAAAATTCCAAAATATGCCGATACCGTTTAACAAGGTTTATTTGAATAGGGATTTGTTGAATAGGTCATTTGAAACTTTTTTAAATGACAAAAATCTATTCAGGGGAAATTTTCATGAAAACAATATTCAATTCTTCAAGGAGAAATACAATTTTC
>JAHDCE010000132.1 GCA_020630045.1 Saprospiraceae bacterium
AGGATGAAAGATCAATTATAGCCATACAATCTAATTCGTAATAATGTCTAATACTAAATTTTAACAGGCTCTAAGCCTGAAAAACAATATCCAAGCACTCTTTCATCATCTCTGTAGCACGCTCCAAATCCGCCGGGGTATGTGCAGCCGAAATAAATCCTACTTCATATCCGGAAGGGCCGAGATAAACGCCACGTTGCAATAATTCATGATGTAATATCTTGAATTTTTCCATCCCCGCCGCATCTATTTGATCTGCGCTTGTAATGCGTTCATTAGAAAAACATACCCAAAAAATACTACCGATGGTAGGGAGTGTCAACTCATAACCCTTCTCGTTGGCATAGGTTTCGATTCCTTCGACGAACTTTTGAGTTTTGGTTTCCATGGTTTCATAAAAACCGGAGCCATTCAAAATTTGTAATGTAGCATAACCTGCTGACATCGCTACAGGATTCGCGGAAAGCGTGCCCGCCTGATAAACCGGGCCATCCGGAGCGATATGGGACATGATTTCGGAACTGGCGCCATAAGCACCTACAGGCATTCCTCCCCCTATGATTTTACCATAAGTGACGATGTCCGGTTGGATGCCATAATAGCCGGCGGCTCCTTCAAATCCTACACGGAACCCTGAAATCACTTCATCAAATATCAATAGGACATTGTACTTCGTACAAACGTCACGCAAAAACTCCAAGTAGGACTTGTCTTGTAACAACAATCCATTATTCGCAGGAATCGGCTCAATGATAACAGCTGCGATTTGGTCGTTGTGTTTGGAAAGCAAATCTTCTAAAGCCTCCTTGTCATTCAATGGCAATACGATGGTCTCCTTGGCGAAAGACTCGGGAATGCCGGCGGAAGTACTCTCTCCGAAGGTCACCAATCCAGAACCCGCCTTGACGAGCAAAGAGTCCACATGTCCGTGATAACAACCCTCGAATTTGACAATCTTATCTTTACCGGTATATCCCCTGGCCAAACGGATAGCAGACATCACCGCCTCCGTTCCGGAACTCACAAACCTGATTTTATCCAAGTAGGAATTGTTGTCCAAAATCAATTTTCCGAGCTGATTACCCAATTTGGTCGGCGTACCGAATGAAGTACCGTGTGCAACGGTTTCAATAATCGCCTCCCTGACATCATCGTTGTCATGTCCTAGGATGAGAGGCCCCCAAGAACAACAAAAATCAATGTACTGGTTTTCATCCTCATCCGTAATTTTCGCGCCTTTTCCCTTTTTGATGAACAAAGGCGGCCCCGAAACGGACTTGAACGCCCTTACCGGTGAATTGACCCCTCCCGGGAAATATTTTTTGGCTTCTTCATATAGCTTGGCCGAAGAAGCTCGGTTGATTTTATTTTGCATAATATATTCCATGTTGCAAATCTAACTTTTTTCGTGGTTTGGATTGTCAGAAATATTCAAGGAATTTTCGGACGGCATTTTATTAAATAAAGTATTCAACCGGTTTTTATATATTCGCATCTCACAGAACCAAATCTTATTAAACATGGAAAAGTTGAAAATAGGAATCATACGTGAAGGCAAGGTGCCGCCGGATTCTAGGGTTCCGTTGACACCGGCACAGTGTCGCAGAATCATGGATGAATTTCCTGTGGATATTGTGGTGGCGCCTTCACCCGGAAGGTGTTACAAAGATGAGGAATATAGGAATGCGGGAGTCCCGATGTCCGAAGACTTATCGGATCGGGATGTACTAATGGGAGTCAAGGAAGTTCCGAAATCCCAACTGATAGGGGAGAAGGCGTATTTTTTCTTTTCCCATACCATCAAGGAACAACCGTACAATCGCGAATTGTTACAAAAAATCATCAAGGAGAATATCCGCCTTTGGGACTATGAAGTTCTGGTCGATGATTCTGGCAAACGGGTCATCGCATTCGGTGTTTTCGCCGGCATGGTAGGAGCTCATAACGGAATCATGACCTATGGCAAAAGAACGGGGTTATTTTCGCTTCCGCGAATGAAAGATTATTTTAATTACCAAGCGGCGGTGGATGATTATGATACTCGGACTTTTCCGAAAATGAAAATCGTATTGACCGGTTCAGGGCGCGTAGGCAGCGGTGCTAAGAAAGTCCTGGATGATATGGGTATTCGTGAGGTTTCACCGGAAGTATTTTTAAAGGAGGAATTCGAAGAAGCGGTCTATACTCAATTGGAAGCGGAAGAATATGTGGCGAGAAAAGACGGTTCATCCTTTGAAAGGAGTTTTTTCTATGAAAATCCCAAGGAATTCAAAAGTATATTCGCTCCTTATACCCAAGTGGCTGATGTCATGATCAATGGGATTTATTGGGACAATGACGCTCCGGCGTTTTTTACCGCCGAACAGATGAAGGAAGAAGACTTTAATATTCAGGTCATCGCAGATGTTACCTGCGATATCGCTCCCGTGTCTTCCATTCCGAGTACCTTATTCGCGAGTACCATTGCCGACCCGGTATTTGGATATAATCCCCTTACGGGAAAAGAAGAGGCTCCCTACGCTGATCATGTAGTGGATATGATGACCATTGACAATTTACCCAATGAATTGCCAAGGGATGCTTCCGAAGCTTTCGGCAACCAATTCATAGAATATGTATTGGAGAATTTATTGGATATGGACAACAGTCCGATGATGAATCGGGGTACTGTGGCCGAGAATGGCGATTTGGGCCAACATTTCGAATATCTCAGGGATTATGTAAATGGAGAATAATTGCTAAATTTGAGTTCCTTGGGTTAAAATTATCACAAGGACTGATTATACACAAACACTCACTGAAACGGATTCGTTGATATTTCAACGAGTCCGTTCTTTTTTGAGATGGATTTACAGGAAAACCACGTACTTTTGAAGATTAAATAAACAAAGCATCTCCCAGGAGGAAAACATAGAAAATAAAGCGGTTGACGGTCAAGATGCCGGAGCCACTAAAAAAAGGAAAAAACGTCCTTTCTTCATCCGACTCGGAAGGTTTCTGTTCGGGTTGATGGTTTTCTTTGCTTTTTTGCTACTCATCTTACGTCTTGCCCTTGAATTAGAGTCCGTTCAAAATTGGTTAGTGGATAAGGTGACCCAACGCTTATCTTCCGAATTGGATACCCGAGTGGAAATCGATCATGTCAGTTTCAGCTTGTTCGATAAAGTATATTTAGACGATCTTCTTATCGAAGATCGGTCTCAAGATACCTTGTTGTATGCACGTACATTGGAGGCGACCCTCAAGGGCGGACTTTGGCAAATGGTGAACGGAAATATTCAGGTAGAGAAGCTCTCGCTTAATACCGCCCGTATCAATTTGTACAAGGATACCGTTTATCCTTCTGGAAATATGGAATTCATATTGGATTATTTCAAAAAGGAGGAAAAAGATACCAGCACTACCAAGAAGAAGAAACCCATATTGGTGTCCATGACTGAAATGGATTTGGATGATGTCGCCATCGATTTTCGAGATCGATTGAAAGGAGACAATATGCAAGGCCGAATCGGAATGGGACGGTTCACTGGTTTTGGCTTTGATTCTGATTCAAATCATGTCCACTTGAATCAACTCGTTTTGAATGATTATCATTTTTATTTTAAAAAAGAAGAGAAAGCGCCCTACGAAGCACCACCTGAAGATGACGACGAGGAGGAGGAAGAAGAGGAAGACGATGGGGATAAAAAATATTTCACCGCCAAGGTGGATGAGTTTTCACTAAGTAATGGACGTTTCAAATTGGATGACGATACCAAGGAGTGGGATCGAGTCCAATATGAAACGACGATGGATTTTTTACATTTGGATGTGGAGGATATTCAAATTCGAGGAAAGGAATTCACCTTTCACGAACATTTGATTTTCGGAGGCGTTTTGGATCATTTTTCCGCTAAGGAAAAATGTGGTTTCGTATTGGAGTCCCTGAGTTCGGAAGAAGTCCGGGTAGACAATCGAGAAGCCTTCTTAGGGAATGTGAAGTTAAAAACTCCTTACTCTGAGATCGGGGATTCTATCTGGCTGAATTATCGCAAAACCGGTTATCCCGGATTTTTGGATTATGTCAATGATGTCAGGATGAAAGCCTTGTTCAAGGAAGGTAGCAAAATCGCCCTCCGTGATATTTTCCATTTCGCACCAGAGTTGGAATCCAATAAATATTTTGCCAGAAACCGAGAAGAGGTCATTGAAATATCCGGAAAAATCCAAGGAGAAGTCAATCGTTTGAAAGCGCTCGGCTTCAAGTTGAGGTTATTTGAAGGAACTACGGTAGAAGGAGATTTCAGGTCTAAGAACCTTACGATAAAAGGCGAGGAATTTTTTGATTTGGAAATCACGAAACTGTCTACGGATATCCAAACACTGCGGGCCTTGGTACCGGACTTCCGCCCACCCGAACAATTTGATAAAATTGGTAGGGTCGTCTTTAAAGGGACATTCTATGGATTCTTATCCGATTTTAATGCTTATGGTTATTTGTCGACTCCCTTGGGGGATGTGCGCTCGGATATCCGTTTGAATATTGTAGGAGGAGAAAAGGAAGCTGAATTTTCGGGTAACCTGGATTTGATAGAATTTGATTTGGCGGAATGGACGGACAATCCCGATTTCGGAAAGGTGACCTTCAAGTCCAAAATTGACAATGCGACCGGACTAAAAGCCGCTAATCTACATGCCGATTTGTCTGCTGAAGTGGAAAGCCTCACATTCAGGAATTATGAATACAAAAACCTGAAGGTAACCGGTAAGTTCGATCAAAAGAGATTCGAGGGGGACTTGGATATTTCCGACCCCAATATCATGATGGATTTCGACGGATTGGTGGATTTCAACGACTCCATTCCGCAGTTCGATTTTGTAGCGGATGTGGAAAAACTCAATTTCAAATCATTGAACTTGATGAAAAAGGATTTTTCCCTTTCCGGAGAATTGGATTTTAATTTCCGCGGTGTGACCCTCGACGATTTGGATGGATATGCGAAGGTGAATAAATTGGATTTCTTATATGAAGGAGAATCATATGATTTGGGCAACGCTTATGTATATGCCAAATATGATTCTCTCGGAAACAGGAATGTCGGTGTTCAATCCCAAGTGATAGAAGGCTTTGCACAAGGGAATTTTCAAGTGGACGAGTTGCCGAATCTGATTACTGATTTTCTCATCAGAAACCACCCGTTGATATGTGATCGTATTGGTTTGAAACCTTCCGGTAAACGGATACCGAGAAACAAATATTTCAATTTTGATATTGATTTAAAAGATAGCAAAAATTTCGGTCATTTATTGTATTCGGATTTGGATACCATCGTAGGAGCCGAGTTGAATGGTTATTTCAATAATATCACCGATAGTATTTATTTGGATGTAGAAATCAAGGAGATTCGTGTTGGCGATATTAAGTTGATCGGTGGTATAGTAGAAGGGGATTTTGTGAATGAGTTGGGACGATTTGATATTGGAATACCACATTTTTATTTTCGAGATTCTACCCATATACCCAATATTGGATTGTACAACACTTTCGAGGGAGATACCATGGATTTCATGTTGACCATGAGCAACTTTTCCGAGATGTTCGATAATCTCAATTTGGAAGGCAGGGTGCATCCCGATGAGGATATGTTCAAGGTAAAATTCAAACCGTCTACCATGGCGATCATGAACTTGAAATGGGATATTGCGGAGGACAACTATATCAAATTTAAAAAGGATTATATCGAAACCAATCATTTCGTTTTGATTAACGAAGAAAGAAAGGTGTCTTTGAATTCCTATGATGGAAAAGGATTGCGGTTGAATATGAATGGTTTTGATGTTTCCATTGCTAATTCTTATATGCCTTCGGAGTTGTTACATATCGGCGGCTTGGCTGATTTCGAAGTCAGTGCCGACGATATATTCAAACAAAAGGATTTGCGGGCTAAGGTGGAAATGGATTCCTTCTTCTGGAACGGTGATGACTATGGGCAATTTTTATTGTTGGCTGAAACCACAGCTATCAAGGAAAAAATAGAAGTGTCCACCTTGATAAAAAGGGGGGACAAACAATTGGATATCGGTGGGTATTATATTCCTTGGAACAGTGAACGACGACCCAACTATTTTGATGCCGATCTTTCCATCAATAATTACCCCGTAACCATAGGCGAATATTTTATCGGAGAAATGATTTCCGGTACCGAAGGAAGTTTTAACGCCGAGATTAACGCCAAAGGGTTTCCGGATGATCCCCGATTGGACGGAGAGGTGAGATTGAAAGATGTGTTCACGACAGTGGATTATCTGCAAGCAAGGCTTTCGGTTCCGGATGGCTTGGTCGTCGTCCGAAAAGATGAGTTTGATTTTTCAGGCCTGGAGGTGTATGATAAAGAGTACAATAAAGCGGTAGCCGAGGGCGGAATTTATCACGACAAATTCAAACTGTTTTATTTGAATATCGGCATCGAATCGGAGGAATTCATCGCCTTGGATACCGATCGCGAAGACAATGATTTATTTTATGGAATGGGGCGCGGAAAGGTAGACGTGCATTTTGAGAGTGATTTTAAAACTACCCAAATCGATGTGGATGCTACCACATTGAAGGATACCCGAATATTTATTCCCATTTCTTATGGTAGGACCGGTTCCGAGTTGAGTTTTATTACATTTAATGATGACAAAAAGGAGCAAAGTTTATCCATTAACGGAGTGTCGCCGGGTGAAATAAAAGGCGTGGATTTCAATATGGATTTGACGATTACCCCCGAAGCGGAGGTTCAATTAATTATAGATGAACAAGCCGGGGATATTCTAAAGGGAAGAGGTAGTGGTGATATTGAAATCAACGTGACCAAGGAGGGTGACTTTGAAATGTACGGCAATTATTATGTCGAATCAGGAAGTTATTTATTTACATTAATGAATGTGGTGAATAAGCCGTTTAATATTAAAAAAGGAGGAAGTATTTCTTGGACGGGAGATCCATATGGAGCACAAATCAATCTGGACGCTACATATGCGAAACTGTCTACTACACCCTACAATTTAATATTGGAATATTTGAATACGGACGATGATCGGACGCAAGCACAAAATACGACTCCCATCGGATTGAACATGCACTTGGAAGGCGAGTTGTTTAAGCCTGATATATCATTTGATATCGAGTTTCCTCAATTGCGGGGGCGGATTAAATCCTATACGGATAATAAAATGCGTATCTTAAGGGAGGACAAGCATGAACTCAACCGACAAGTATTGGGCTTGATCGCTTTCGGTTCCTTTTTACCTTCGGATGCTGCCTATGCCAGTGCCGGTCTCCTAGACGGAGGAATCAATACTTTGAGTGAATTGTTGTCTAATCAATTGTCGATTTATGTCAGTGAATTATTGTCGGAAGTCATTACGGATGTGGAATTCGATATCAATTATAGGTACTATGAATATATCGACGACCAAGCATCCAATCCTGATGATTTGAACCAATCGGGAAGCGAATTGGAAATCCGGTTCAGTAAGCGATTATTCAATAATAGATTGACGATAAACGCCGGGTCCAACTTTGATGTGGATGGCGGTGATAATGGTGCTTTCCTAGCCGGTGATTTGTTAATCGAATATCTATTGACCCAGGACGGTCGTTTCAAAATACGGTTTTATAGCGGTAGTGACGTAGACATTACCGGAAGGAAAAATACGACCGGCGTAGGTCTCAAATACAGTCGCGAGTTCGATTCCTTCCGTGAATTGTTCGGAAGAAAAGTAGAGAAGTATGATGATTACGAAACTTTCCGTCAGCGGATGCAGGAGACTGCGGTGAAGAGTACGCAATAGTTTAATTTCTAATATTCATTAACTCATTTTCCAGTTCGCTTTTGGCATTCAATTCTACTGTTGTCAAGCTGCCATTCATAAGATTGGAAGTTTCATATGGGTCGGTATTCATGTCATACAATTCTTGTACACCCATAACATTCTCAATCAGTTTATATTTTCCATTACTAATCGCCCATTTATCGACAGGTGGATTATATTTTTCAGCGTATTGGAAATTCCGGATTCTTGTATTTTGTGTCAATAAAGATTTGAAACTTTTACTATCATTGATTTCATTGACCGTGATTCCTGCGATTTCAGAGATAGTGGAGAACAAATCAGTACTTGTGATTAGATTGTCATCAATTCCTGTTCTTGTAACCCCTTTGCCGGTGATAAACATCGGAACATTTAATCCGCCTTGATACAAAGTTCCCTTTGCCGTAGTATTGGAATAAGGTGACTGAGCCACTTCGTTCGGGGTTCCATTGTCACCGATAAAAATAATAACTGTGTTTTCTCTTTCGGCTGTTGATAAATCATCCAGCAATCTTCCGATTTGGAAATCCATCGCTTCAATGGCTGCCATATAATAAGGTATCGGATCCATCCCATCCATATATTCAGGTAGGTCTCCTTGGTTATGCATTCCTTCCGGGGGAACATGGAATGGCGTATGAGGAGCATTATATGCCAACCACATGAACCAAGGGTTCTCCTGTGTATTCAGCCAATCCGTTGCCAAATCGGTGAATTTTGTAGTGGTATATTTTGATTCGAATTGACTGGTTCCACTTTCTGTTAACAGCCAATTGTAATAACTGTCCGGTTCGCCCCTGATTAATCCTGCATAATAATCGATTCCGAATATTTCAGGATTTAAATCCGTATCACTACCTGACAAATGCCATTTGCCTATGACTGAGGTGGAATAATTGAAAGGGCTTTGATCGTCGATATATTGTTGTAATGAGGTTTCCGATACATCGAGACCGTCTCCAGCCCATTTTACCCCTGTTCTAAAACCGTATTTGCCTGTCAGGATGGCGGCTCTTGTCGGCGAACAAGTAGGATAAGCCCAAAAATTTGAAAAGGTCAAACCTGAATTTCTAATGGCATCTATATTTGGAGTTTGCGGTTTGATACTTCCTTCCGGAAATCCATTCAATGCATCTTTTCCAAGGTCGTCAGCGATAATGAGTAGGATGTTTGGGGCTTCTTCAACAGGACTCATATTCCCAATGTTTCCATCATCATTACAGCTCAAGC
>JAHDCE010000133.1 GCA_020630045.1 Saprospiraceae bacterium
GATGTCCGGGAGTTGACTTGAAGTCCTATTTCCGAGTATATAATCCGCTATTTTTTCTTTGATGGTCGCTTGTTTTTTTTACCTAACAAGATTATATATTCAAGCAAGCTGCTCTCTTTATCTTTTCTCTTGGAAAAACCTTTTGAGGAGTGAACTGCATTCCGACTCCATGACACCATACAAGCACTTGGTTTTGGGATGCAACAATTCATTTTTTCCAATTCGGCAAAAGCCGCGTCTGTCATCTCCGGCACCAAATACGATGCGGTCGATTTGTGACCAAGCCAATGCACCGGCACACATGACACAGGGTTCTAGGGTAACATATAGCGTACATCCGTTCAGATATTTGCTTCCTAGGTAGTCGGAGGCGGCTGTGATTGCTAGGATTTCGGCGTGTGCGGTAACATCGTTGAGCGCTTCGGTTCGATTATGTGCCCGAGCGATAATTCGGTTTTCACAAACGATGACTGCCCCAACGGGAACTTCACCAAGGTCATAAGCTTCTTCTGCTTGTTCCAAGGCTTTTTTCATGAAATATTCATCAGAGTACAATTCCATGTCAATAATTGCTTCCGTAGATTTTCCAATTTACTTTTTTTCCCCTTGCGGTGAAAACGTAATCCGTATGAAGAAGTTCGACTCCATCTAATTGTTCGAGTACGGGCCTTTTGTGTGGCGTGATGATTGCGATTCTGGGAGCTATGGAAAACAGTTTAAATGTCAATGAATACAATAATTCAGGAGGACACAGATGATAGGAAAAAGAGGCGATAATCCAATCATAAGACCGATCGTCTAATTTTCCCTTGACAATATCTTTAAATGAATAGGGTAAACAAGTAATACCTGTTTTTTCTTCATACAATTGATAAGTGTAGGGGTCGCAACCCTCAAAATCAAAGGAGCCAATGGAAGACAATATCCTTGTCACCTCTCCACCTCCGGCTCCTAGGTCCAAGATTTTACTTTTGGTCGGAATGAAATCCGCATTATTTTTCACCAATGGTTCTATGTATATATAATGCGGGTTCTCGTATTCCGAACCATGTTTGGAATAGTATTTATCGACACCTAATTCGGCATATTTATTTCTTATGCCATCTTTCATGGATTATTCGCCGTCTTGACGATCGTATTTTTGAACCCTACGACGACTTTTAAGCGGCATATATCGGTAGGGTCGTTCCTTGAAATCATCCACAAGATCTTGGATGCTATCCATTGTTGATTCCAATTCAACGACTAAATCATCACTTTCAATCAAACGATTCAAAGAGCCGTCGCTGTCTTTAATCTTCGTAATCAATTCATCAATATTCTTAACGGCTTTATCAGCTGTCTCCATTGTTTTTTTCAAATCCTTGATGGCATTTTCAGCTCCATCCAAAGTTTTATCTACTTTACCAACCGTACTTTCCAAGTCAATACCTTTTACTTTTTCAGTAATGTCAGCCGTATTACCAAGAATCGTATTGATTTTGGCATTACTCTGTTCAAGGTTTCCGGTAATGGATTCCATATCCGACATGATATTTTCGATATTGCCGGATGATTTTTTTAGCATGACATCCAACTGAGCCGTGACCGATTTTAAACTAGTGATTGTAGAAGTCACTTCATCAAAGGTTCCCATGAGTTCGGTTCCTCCTTCCGATGCTTTTAATCTTTTGGTCAACTCATCGACTACATCCTTGGCCAAATCTCGGGCTTGTCCTGAATATTCAGTCAAATCCACTCCTCCAAGCATGCCTTCAACCATACCGACGACACGGCCCCGTAAGTAAGAGCCTGTCTCAGCACAATTCGCACCGGAACAAGGAGCTTTGAATTCGAGAGTTATGACTTTTCCATTGATCAATCCATCGCTGATAATGGCAGCAGTGGCATCTTTAGGAACTTTAACCTCCTTATTAATATCCAATTTTACAACAACGACGCGGTTGTCTGTTTCTTTAAAAAACATATCGGAAACAGTTCCGACATTTTTTCCGCTTAATTTCACATTAGCGGAATTGGCGAGTCCGGTCACGTCATTATATTCGACAAAAAATGTATTGGTTTTGGAAAAGAGGTTTTTCCCTTTAATGAATGTGAATCCCCATATTGCTAGACCAATTGCTACAACCGCCAGGATTCCTATCTTCACTTCATTCGACATGGTAAAAAAGATTGTTATCGTTTAAGCACTCCAAGAATAATACCATGACCAAAAACGAGATTAAGAGCGGCTTATTCTTCGGAGAGATTTAAAATTCGTTCGGCTTCTTCCAAACTGATTTTTCCGAATTCGCCGTAAGATACGATTTCCGAATCTTTATACCCCATTTTTATCAATGTTCTACGGTCAGTTTTTGCCTTGGACAAATTTCCACCGTATCCAAAAACGACATATTTGAATGTGCCTTCTTCGAATTTGGATACGATATGGTTCTTAAAGTGTATGGGCCACACTTCAGAATCTTCACTGATCGGAGTCACAGATTCCGCTATTACAATACCATATTGAACGGGTTCTTCTTTGGTGATTAAGACATCTCCTTCAGGATTATCTACCAGCTCTTTAGGGATTTCCACTGGCTGAGAATACTCTTCAGGAATACTGGAACCGCTATCTCCCGACACATCCGGCAATTGGTAGTCAACGGATTTGATTCCGAAAGCATCATCGTTTTCTTCTTTATATTCTTCAATGGCTTCAAAGATAGAATGAGCTACCTCCCGTTTTCCTTTATCAGAATTCAAATACTTCTTTTCTAAGTTGTTGGATAAAAATCCTGTTTCTATCAAAATACTCGGCATAGTGGTTCGTCTTAAAACAACAAACCCAGCTTGATGAACGCCCCTACTCCATCTTCCGTCACCCTTCATCTTCTTTTCCACCTTTTCAGCCAAATTGACGCTCAAATCCAAATTGCCTTGTTGAAGGCTGGAGGACATAATCGCATTTATAGGGCTGTCAGAAGCAAAATAATCGCTATAGGTTTCACGATAATTTTCTTCGAACTGCATCGTTTCTTCATTCTCCCTGAATAAAAGTTCCGACATCCTTTCAATGACTTGTTGGTTTTCGGAAGCTTTCTTTAATCCCATGACATACGTTTCGGAACCTCTGACTTTACCATTTTTCCGAATGGCATTGCAGTGAATCGAAATGAACAAATCGGCTTCATTGGAATTGGCGATTTCGGCTCGTTTATTCAGCGAAACGAACTTGTCTGTTTTCCTTGTATATATGATATTGATTTCAGGAAAACGATCTTCGAGGTATTTCCCTACAAGTTTGGCGATTGAAAGCGTGATTGTTTTTTCATATATCCCTTCTCCACCGGAACAACCTTGATCTTTACCTCCGTGGCCGGGATCAAGAACGATGGTTTTCACTTCACTATTTTCAATTCCGTTGATGGCTTTTTTGAGTGTCTGCTCAAGGACAAATTCGGGCGATTGCAATTTTTGAAGGCGAGAACTTCCAAAACCTACAGAATTAGAAGACACATGCAACGTTGATTCCGAATACTTGTTATTACATTTGCCGTTGTTGACAGAAACGTTAAATCCGCTTCCGAATACCGGCGAGGTAACGAAAAAAAGCGTTACCACACTAAGGATTGTTAGTAGTGTTTTACTCATATTTCCGTTTGTTTAGTGCATGTTCATGGTCACCAATAGGTTACACAACCATAATTTACGCAATATATTGATACAAAACGAATCTCATACTATTTTTTTAAAAAGATTCTTCATATTTCTTTTTATCGTAATGTTTTCCTGTGTAATTCACGGGCAAAAACCGATTTCGAAACCATTAAACACCGATTCTACAGAAATTGTAAAAGATTCTATTTCGATTCTTGCTTTGGACTCCATTCCACCTGAAAGGACACTAGAAACCCAACCAAGACAAGATGTCCGTGTTGTTGAAACACCGATTTCTCCGGAAGCATTGGACAAAGATATTTCATACTCGGCGATGGACTCCATGATTTTTGATGCAAAAACCGGCAAGGTATTGCTCTACGATCGTGCAACTATGCAGTATGACCAAATGAACCTCGAAGCCAATTATGTAGAATTTAGCCAAGAGGACAATCTTGTCATTGCAGAAGGGTATCCGGACAGTTTGGGAAGGATGGCCGGATTTCCAAATTTCAGTGATGGGGATCAAAATTTCACCGCGAAGCGGATGAAATATAATTTCAAAACGGAAAAAGGGGTCGTTTACCAAGCAAGAAGCCAGCAAAACGATTTGTATGTCGTCGCGGAAAAAACCGCATTCGAAAGGTCAGGCACGGATTCTACTGAGCAGAATATTATATATGGTGAAAACTCCTTATTCACCACTTGTGATCATGAAGAACCGCATTATGGAATCCGTAGTAAGAAACAAAAAATAATTACAGACAAACTGATCGTAGTCGGCCCTTCTAATATTGAAATAGGAAAGATTCCTACCCCGCTCTGGCTTCCTTTCGGATTTTTCCCCATTACAAAAGGGCAACGATCCGGAATTCTTTTTCCTAGGGATTACGAGTCGCATGATACTTGGGGATTCGGCCTCCGAAACATCGGTTATTATTGGGGAATCAATGACCACATGGATCTTCAAGTTACCGGTAACTTATATACCAGGGGAACCTTTGGTATCAATTCCCAAATGCGTTATGCGACACGATATAAGTATAGTGGTTCATTGAGGGCAGAATACAGTCGGATCAACAATGGTGAGCCTGACGGTTCTCTTGAGAAGAGTATCAGCAATACTTTTAAAATCCAATGGGATCATCGTCAAGACCAAAAAGCCCACCCTACTCGTACGATTGGAGGAAGTGTAAATTTTTCTATCGGGAACCATGACCAATTTACCAATACGGATGCATTTAATGTTTTAAGGAATAATATTTATTCCAATATTTCGATTTCAAAACGGTTTCCCGGCAGGCCGATTTCATTGACGGCGGGAATGAATGTGGATCAAAACACCAATACCCGCCAAATTAAGTTGACCCTGCCTGATGTGAAATTCAAAATGAATCGGATTTATCCGTTCGAAAAGGATGTGAGGACCGGTAAGAAAAAATGGTATGAAGAAATAGGTATAGACTATTCCGCTGATGCATTGGCAAGGATGACTGCTACGGATACGACATTTTTCACAACAGAAACGCTGGACAATATTCAGTATGGATTCAGGCACAAAACCAATGTCGGAAGTTCTTGGCGAGTATTTAAAAACTTCAACATCAACCCGTCTTTCAATTATCAGGAAATTTGGTTGCCGGAAACCATTATTAAAGAATATGTAACCACAATCGATACGACCATCACTGACATTATCAATCCCATTGATAGCACGGTCGTCAGGCAGGATACCACTTTTACGTCAATGTCGGATGATGTCATTCTCGATGAGCGGAATTTACGAGCTTTGAGGTCGATGTCGTTCAGTGTTAATATATCTACTGATGTTTTTGCGACTTTGCTTTTCAAAAATCCGAAGTCGCGATTGCGGGGCCTGAGATATACCATGAAACCCAGTATCGGTTTTTCTGTAACTCCGGATTATACCAATGACCGTTGGAATTATTTTGATACATATGAACGAGGAGAAGACATAGTCAGATACTCGGTTTTCGAGGGCAATGTATTCAATAGCAATCCTTCGACATCGGGCTTGGCGATGAACCTTAATTATAGTATTACCAATATATTTGAAGCCAAGTACAGATCTAGGAGAGATACGACAAAAAACAAGGACAAAATTATCCGGTTTTTCGAATCGATTCGTGTAAGCGGATCCTATAATTTCGCGGCCGACTCCCTGAAATTTACTCCGATAAATATGAGTGGAAATGCATACTTTTTCAATCGGATTACCGCTGTCAATGTCAATGCGGGATTTGACCCATACATCACCAATGAAAACGGTCAACGAATCAATACATATCGCTGGAGTGTCGATAAAAAGCCACTACGCTTCAATAATTTCAGCGCTACGGCAAGGTCGCAAATCAAATGGGCACAAATCAAAAAATGGCTGGGATTAGAATCCAATTCTTCATCCGAATCCTCTTCGGATCGAGGAGGTGGTGGAAACCCGAGGGGCGGAAATCCAAGAGGTGGAATCGGGAATCCGAGAACGGATAGCGGTAATGGAATTTCTGAGACTTCATTCCTAGGGGATTTGAGCTTGAGCCATGAGTTCGGTATCAATATCACGGACAGGGACGGTTTTGAAATATCTAGGAACAGTATCGGTCTTTCGGGAACGGTCAACTTGTCCCCCAAATGGAAATTGACCATTCGAAATTTAAATTACAATTTCGTGGCCAAAGGTTTGGGTTATCCCGATATTGAATTTTATCGGGATTTACACTGCTGGGAAATGGGTATGCGTTGGCAACCCGAAGGTGGGACTTATGGATTTTTCCTACGCGTGAAACGTCCGCCTCTAGACTTCTTGAATATTCCTTACGGACAGAGTAAGTTTGATACGAATTCGTTTAGGTAGGAAATTTTTGTTCTTCTCTAAACTATCTTTTTTGCGTAATTCATAATTCAAGTCGGCAAAACCTCGGCTTTTCGGCTTTCTATTTTACACAGAAACCGGTTCGCCTTTTATCCATAATTCGGGCATATTTTTGTCTCGGTCAAATTTACCCGGTTGGTCAGATGACGAAACAATATTGAATTTCGCATTTACAAAGCATTCCGAATAGGTTAATCCATTTGCCAAAGAAGAGTAGAACCCCCTAGCGAACATTCCTGCGGCTTCGCCCTCAATGGCATCATTGTGCCCAATACAAGTAATGCCTAATTCTTTTGAAAGGATTTCTGCTTGCTCGGCAGAATAGCAGGCATTCAATACGATTAATTCTAGGTTCTCTTTGTGCTGTGAAAGTAACTCTACTAGAGGCTGTATTTCAACAACCAATTTTTCCTTATACTCATCTTGCGCTAATATTCCTTCAAGTTTACCATGTCCGCAAAAATGAATGATGTGTTGCTTTCGCCCTAAAGCAACGGCTAGATTTTCAGGACTAATAGACAATTCTGTTTCCCAAATAAATCGACCGCTTGGGTCTATTCTATTTTTTATATCCCTGAACTCATCTGAAATCCTGAGGTTTGGTGTATCAATTGGTACGGCTGATAGGAAGAGGAATTTCTTTTTATTTCTAAGGGGGATAATCAATATACTACCAAAGATACTACCTAAGCTAATCGCTAAACCAATCCAAGACATAAAAAACCAATGTGTATAAAAATGGATTCCTTCCCAAGCATCGTGAACATTACCTCCCCATTCGTCATAATAATCATTACCTTCTAAAGAAAAATCTTCTTTTTTTTCACCATGAAAGATTACATAATCACCGCCTAAAATTGGTTTTCCTTCATCGTCTCTATAAACAAATGTGTGTGATATAAAGATATGGACAATAGAAATAACTGATAATAAAAATAAAATCAGCCCAAAGGTCAATTTGTGCTGATTCGAAAAATCACCTAATTTAATTGTCACGAAAGTTGAAATAATTGTAAGGAAGGCTAATATTCCTATAAAATATCGTTGCTCTAACTCTACAGTCTCCGGATTAAAGTACCCTTTTGCCAGCCAACCAGAAACTAGAATAACAATAACTGGCAATAAAAAGCAAAATATATAATTTAATATTATTTTACTATGGTCGTTCATTGGCATCAATATTAAGCACGAAGTAAAGGAAACCTCCTTTTTCTTTTTGAATATTTCTCAGTAGCTTTTGTTTTAATTGAACATATTCAAGATTTGTTAAATCAGTAGGATCCGTGCCAGCCTTTTTCATAAATCTATCTATATACTCCTCATAAATCTTTTTTTCATTTAAAAACAAATCCATCCACACTCCATCCTTTTTCACCATAACTCCTTCAACGAATTCCTTCCTTGACACGGGATAGAATTCACTCACTCTTTTTCTTTTACTATTGGCTAACCATACCATATAATTATATCCCCCAATTATTGCATAACTTGGGGAAGTTTTATGACTAAATCCACGTCTAACATCTCTGTCCATATATTTATCTGAACAATATGCACGAGGAGCATAATAGGCATAATAATTATTCTCCTCCCTATCATCGAATTCTGACTTTAATGTCAACAAATACCTTTCAGCATGAATCGACTTTTGAGATTGGAGAAATGTGTTGAAAGCTACGTGCCCTATCTTCAGTCTTCCACCTGTTGAAAATCTAATGGAATCATTAATCCTAATATTCCTTTTTAAAGTATCATAATCAGCGAATACCAAATCCCAATGATTGAATTCCAAAGAGTCCCAATCCAAAGATTTTTTATCCGTATCCTCAATGAGTTCTTCTACATCTATTAAAAAACCTTTATTCAACATTTCAAAATAATTGACATCAACAGACCAGGACACACTATCTCCTACACTCTGAATAAAATCATTTAATTTGATACATTCCTCTATTACAATTCCCTCTTCAATATTTTCTTCAGAGTTATAGTTTTTAATTTTTTTCAACTTTCTTATTTTCTTTCTAATTTTCCTTTTCGTTCTTGCAAGCCTAGCAGTAGATTGTTTCTTATATCCTTTTATTTCATTAATGATTTTTATATTATCTATTTTCCTTTTATTCCATCCCCAATCACCTTTCTCCATAGCACTTAATAATGAATTTGAATACTTCTCATTCAAATAATTTTCCGCTTCTTTTTCGCGTGAAATATTAGATGAATAAAGTTTAAAACACGACACTTTCGTACTAACAGATTTATTTTTATCAGATTTTTGCGATTCGAGACTTGTTTCTGAGAATACAATAAGATGATTAGAAGATACGATTACTGAATGAATATGATTTTTTTTATCAGTTCCAAATTCACGAGCCGGAATATTGAAAACAGGTTCTTTGTTCAAATAAAAAAAATCAAAGAAAGCGAAGGGAATAGGGTTATTCGCTACAAAATCCA
>JAHDCE010000134.1 GCA_020630045.1 Saprospiraceae bacterium
GATGGGAATGATTTCGGACGGCGAGCGTTTCGCTATATTAACAGACATCCTAGGAGATGAAGATGCTTTGGGAGATATGGACTTCAAAGTTACCGGTACTCCAAATGGTATTTGTGCTTGTCAAATGGACATCAAGATCGACGGACTTCCTTATGAACAATTGGAAAAAGCCCTAATGCAAGCGAGGGAGGGACGCCTTCATATCTTGGATGAAATGGCTAAAGCCCTTCCGACTCCAAGGGAAGATTACAAGCCACACGCTCCTAGAATCGTTGAACTTAAAATCGATAAGAGTTTGATTGGTGCGGTTATTGGTCCTGGCGGTCGTATCATCCAGGAAATCCAAGAAGTGACCGGCGCTCAAATCAATATCGAAGAAGTTGATGATTATGGTTTGGTACAAATCGCTTCGCCTGACAAGGATTCAATTGACGGGGCTTTAGCTAGAGTTAAAGCCATTACTCACCAGCCTGAAATTGGTGATGTATATGACGCGACTGTCGTTAGTGTCCAATCTTATGGTGTTTTTGTTGAGTTCATAAAAGGAAAGAGTGGATTGCTTCACGTTTCCGAAATGTCATATGAAAGGATTAATAGCGTAGAAGATACCTATAAAGAAGGTGATGTAGTTAAGGTCAAACTTGTCGGAATCGATGAAAAAACAGGTAAGTTGAGGTTCTCTCACAAAGCTTTGTTGCCGAAACCGGAAGGCTATGTTGAACCTGAACGTCGCCCGAGAGGCGGTGATCGTGATCGCAGAAGAAATGATCGTCGCGACCGCAGACATGATAACAGAAGAAGGGACTAATCCTTTTGGTAAATAATTGTAATTAAAGCAAGCTCTTGAATTGGAGCTTGCTTTTTTTGTATAAAAAAACGGGCTGCATCTTTTGATATAGCCTGGAAATAATAGATGTTATCACGAAATTTTTTGTATGGAAGACGAAGCGTTATTTTGGGAATCAACAAGGCGTTCGTCGCAAAGCATAGCAGTAGCCACGTTTAAGGGGAATAATGAATTGGATTTCCAAAATAATGATTTGGCTATACTCAATTTTCCGTGATAACATCTAAAGCAAGCGGTAATAGTATTTGCTGATTGAACCAAATAAAAAGGCTATCTGCACGCAGATAGCCTTTATTATTGCTGTTTTCCGAATACGGAAATTTAATACTTTATACGAAGTAATTGGCGACGATACACAATACAAATAGTGCGATACCTAAGCCCCAAGTCGCTTTTTCAATAAAATCAGCTGAGCGGCCGGCCCCGAATACTTGGTTGGCACCACCCCCTCCAAAAGTAGAATCAAGTCCTCCTCCTTTGGGGTTTTGAACAAGTACTGCTATCATCAGCAATACACAAACCAACATAATAAGAATGGTTATCGCTACAATCATGATTTTTTTCTCTTTTTCTTGATGTTATCAATTTGAACCGCAAAGTAAGCACTTTTTTTCGGAAATTTCAAGCTTAACTGCTCATACATTTTAATTGCTTTGGAATGTTTTCCTTGTGCGGATAAAATTTGGGCAAGTGTTTCCGAAACAATCTCTTCATTTTCCGCAAGACTTTTTTCGGCGAGCTCTAAAACTTTCTTCTTCTTTTTCGGCTTTCCTTTCTTGGATTGCCCTTGCATTTTTTTGGCGGCCATGATTTTTAATAACCTGGTGCTTTCTGGTTTTATAGGTGTATTGCTTTTGGTGTTATCCTCCGAAGATTCATCTTTCGATGTAGGCTTGGGCGATTTCATTTGCTTGAGCCAACTGCTGAAAGACGCCTTAGGCATGGGAGTGAGTTGTTCGGCTTGAGGTACAGACCCTTCCAACTCTTCTAGATTTTTTTCTTGTTCAGCTTTTAATTTTTCGAGTGCGGATTGAATACTCTGATCGATTTCCTCTTCAGGGGTTTTATCGGACTCCGAGGAATCTTTGAGATTAGGGGCAATCACTCCGCCACCAACCAAAGCACCGATTCCTGTCGTTGTATCCAATAAAGAATGATCCGGTGTTTCTTCCAAGTCGGGTAATTCCAAATTGGAATCTTCCAATAATGTCCCGCTTTCCTTTTTTAATTCCGGAAGTTCCAGGACGGTCTCCTTGTTATTAGAGTCTCTTTCTAGATGATTTTTGTCAAATAATATTTTCCGATCAAAGGTGTAGGCGGCCAACATTTCAAGATGCCTTTGGGTGTCACCATGACCTTCTAATTTACTTTTTTGGTAAAGTAGATATCTGAGGTTTTGACAATAGGGATATTCTACCACCAAGGTTTTTAACTCTTCGTAGGAAATCCGATGTAGGGCATCGGAGTTTTTTAAAAACTTAGGAAATAGATCCGGACTCATATATGATTAGCATATAAAAACAGGATTTGTTTTTACCTGTTTTATACAAATATAAGGGAATTTCAACATTGCCGCTTTTTCTACCAACTTCCGAATGCTTTCTGGAAAATTTCAGTAGCGATTTGGTCAAAAATTTCTTCAATGAGGCGATCTTGGATGTCAACTAAGTTTTGATCCGCTTCAAAATCGGCGGCGAAACTGAAATTGGCATTTTCCCAATTAAAACTTTCATCTTTATTGTCGATGTAATCAACCCGCATCGAAATGGTCAATCTACTCAATTGGGTGGTTTCACCGGGTCTAGGAGCTACCGCTGAAATCACGAATCCGGTGATGGTTCCTTCTATCTCCACATCCGGTTTCGTTTCCGTATAGGATAAACGTGATTCCTGCCTGATTTTATCTTGTAATCTTTGGCTGAATTCTTGTCCGATGGTAGGTGGTGCACTAGGAGCGTTCAACGCAAAATCTTTGATGTAAAAGGTGTTTAATTCGGCTCGGATGCTCGTATTGTTCAGTCCGACTTGACAAGTCGCCGCTGAACAAAGGATGAAAAGCAAAATCAATAAATAAGGAGCGTTTTTCCTAGTGATGATAGAAGATAAAAACGAATTATAAATCAATTTCATAATCCTTGATTTTGCGATACAAAGTCCGTTCTGAAATTTCTAGTTCGGATGCGGCGTCCTTTCTTTTTCCCTTATATTTTTCAAGCGCTTTGATAATCATCCGCTTTTCCATATCGGCTAGAGAAAGACTTTCTTCAACGATTTCGGATTCATCGAATTCCTTTTCATTCCTTTTGATGATAATAGGTTGCGATGGATCATAATCATTTTGACTTGGATTGTTGATGGGGTAGGCGTCCGGTAGGTTCAAATCCATCGCCGGATGATTGAAGGCATAATTGTCATCCCTTCTATATTCAGGAGTAGGGGAGGTATTGCCTTCGGCACGCTCTAGGAGCGGACGTATGGATGCCATATCCTGAACTTGCAAATCATTGTCTTTGATCAGTTCAAAAATTAAGCCCTTGAGATCGTTGAGGTCTTTTTTCATTTCGAACAGCAACTTGTACAGGATTTCGCGTTCTGCAAAGTTGCCTGAGCCCTCGGATTTATTTTGGTGGTTGGGATGCAATACGGGGAGATTCCGCTGTCGTAATTGAGGAGCGATTCCAAGCAACATTTCCGCGTCTACTTCTTTTGAAGTGGCTAGTACGGATACCTGTTCCGCAACATTTTTTAATTCGCGGATATTTCCCGGCCATGTGTATGATTCGACCAAGAGTATCGCTTGATCGTCTAGCCTGATGGTCGAAGTCTTATATTTTTCAGCGAAATCGACAGCGAATTTTCTAAAGAGCATGTGTATGTCCTCATGTCTTTCCCGTAAGGGAGGCACCTTAATCGGAACGGTATTAAGCCGATAATATAAGTCCTCTCTGAATTTTCCTTGTCGAACTTTTTCTTCTAAATCAACATTGGTTGCAGCTACGACGCGCACATCGGTTTTCAGCACTTTTGAAGATCCTACTTTTAGGAATTCACCGCTTTCCAATACACGAAGTAGGAACGCTTGCGTGTCAAGTGGCATTTCACCGATTTCATCCAAAAAAATAGTGCCACCATCCACTGTTTCAAAATAACCTTTCCTTTCGGCGGAAGCTCCGGTAAAAGCTCCCTTTTCATGTCCGAATAACTCGGAGTTGATGGTGCCTTCCGGAATAGCTCCCGTATTAATAGCGATGAACGGATTATGTTTCCTAGGACTTAGGGCATGGATGATTTTTGAAAAGACCTCCTTTCCGACGCCACTTTCTCCAGTAATCAATACGGTCAAATCCTTGTCCGCTACACGTGTTGCGGTTTGTAAGGCATAATCCAATTGGGGTGACCGCCCGATGATGCCGAATCGTTGTTTTACGGATTGCAAATTCATGCTTCGACGATTTCTCCTTTCAAAGTGGCACTAGAGGACTCCTTGACCAATACATGACAGTACATGCCTTTCTCCAAATTTTCCTTTTTAGGGAAAATAATCATCTTGTTCTGAGAATTTCTTCCCTTGAAATCTTGGTCGGATTTTTTAGAATCCCCTTCAATCAAAACCTTGAATACTTTTCCGATATCCTTTTGATTTTGTTCAGCCGAAATTTTAGTTTGTAAATCTATAATTTCGCGAAGGCGACGTTTTTTAACTTCCAATGGAATATCATCTTCATATTTCCTAGCGGCCAACGTGCCCGGTCTTTCAGAATAGAAAAACATATAAGACATGGAATATTTGGCGAATTCAATCATGGATAAGGTATCCTGATGTTCTTCTTCCGTTTCGGTACAGAAACCTGCGATCATATCAGAAGAAATCGCACAATCCGGTATGATTCGATATACGGCATTTACTCGTTCCATATACCATTCACGGTCATAGGTCCGATTCATGAGTTTAAGGACACGACTATTGCCCGATTGAACAGGAAGGTGGATGTAATTACAGATGTTTTCGTACTTGGCCATCGTATGCAATACCTCATCTGTAATATCCTTGGGGTGTGAGGTGGAAAACCTGACCCGTAAATCCGGGTGAACCGAAGCGACCATTTCTATCAGTTTGGCAAAGTTGGTTTCTTCCCCGGTTTCAGGGTTTTTAAATAGGAAAGAGTCCACATTTTGTCCTAGAAGCGTTACTTCTTTATAGCCTTTTTCAAATAGCTCGGTGGCTTCCGCAACAATAGAAAACGGTGTACGGCTCCGCTCCCTTCCCCTAGTAAATGGAACCACACAAAATGAGCACATATTATTACAACCTCTCATGATGGAAATAAAGGCTGTAACTCCGTTCGAATTGAGTCTTACAGGGCTGATGTCAGCATAGGTCTCTTCACGGCTAAGGAGCACGTTTACCCCTTTTTCACCACCTTGGGCATCGGCTACTAATTGGGGCAAAGAACGATAAGCATCCGGTCCGACAACAAGGTCGACCAACCGCTCTTGTTCCAATAGTTTGGCTTTAAGCCGTTCGGCCATACAGCCTAGTACGCCAACCAATGTGCCCGGCTTTTGTTCCTTGATTTTGTCAAAGACTCGAAGCCTTTTGCGAACAGTGTCTTCCGCTTTTTCTCGGATAGAACAGGTGTTGATGAGAATGAGGTCGGAATCTTCCATACTTCGGGTAGATTTGTATCCCATTTCTCCTAGGATGGAAGCCACGATTTCACTATCGCTAAAGTTCATTTGGCAACCATAACTTTCTATATAGAATTTTTTGTCGTCCAGACCGCCGGCAAGTTGTTCTTTGAAGAACACATCCCCTTGTTTCGTTTCATCTATTTCCTTTTCGGAAACTCCTTGACCGGGTACATATCTCATGATTTACTTATTTTCTTTCTTCCAATAATCGGATTATCCACCGAAGGGTTCACATTCAGCCGGCAAAGTTACATTATTTTAACCGAAGTGACAAAATGTCAGATGCTCGGTTGCTTGAATTAATACATTGTTTTTGTTTCTTGCCAGTGAGTTATGATTCTTGACAAGAATGCGAGTTGAAAACATTCCAATCAATTTATATGTTTGTATAAATCCAGCAAGGAGGTTTTTGTCGAACAATTTTGCTGAATTAGAGTATAACCATCATGTGCCATCATCCTTGAAATTTAATACCCAGCCACAAATAACCGTGGAATGTTTTTGAGGAAAGCGAGACGACTAAAATGACCGGAAAAGAAACGATTAATATTGTTTGGTTTAGAAAAGACCTGCGAATAACCGACCATGCTCCTTTGGTCGCGGCGCAAGCAGATGGTATTCCTACCTTGTTGATATACATTTATGAACCGTCATTTATCAGCTCGGGAAGTTATGCTAATAGGCACTGGAGATTTATTACCCAATCTATAGATTCTTTCAGTCGCGGATTGCGTGAAAACGGATTGGTTCTACATGTTTTTCACAAGGATGCGGAGGAAGTATTTGAATATTTGTGCAATGCCTTTCATGTAAAATCGGTGTACTCTCATCATGAGGTGGGACTCAAGATTACTAGGGAGCGAGATGTGCGAGTTGGTCATTTGTTAGAAAGTTTCGGAGTGGAATGGAGTGTATTCGGGCAGGATGGAATCGTGAGAAATGCGACAACCCGAATCGGTTGGGATGAACATTGGAAGTCGTATATGGAGTCTCCTTTGGTCAATCCGGATTTGAAAGCGATCAAACGATTTCGATTGTCTGAGTCCCATAATTCGAAATTAGAGGGTGACGCATTGCCTGTAACTTTCTATGAAACGGATAAGAACTTTCAAAGAGGAGGATATTTTTGGGGAAAGAAATATTTGTCTAACTTCCTTGCGGAAAGAAGTAGGGAGTATATCAAATTTTTGTCGAGTCCCTATAAAAGCCGACTTTCTTGTAGTCGTTTTTCCCCTTATTTAGCTCATGGATGCCTAGGAGCTCGGGAAGTTTATCAAAGTGTTTCTCCTAGGGTCAATGAATCCAAACATGGGCATAATCTTGAGCAATTTTTGGTGCGCATTTACTGGCGGAGTCACTACATGCAAAAGCTGGAATCAGAATGGGAGTTGGAGTTCCAGCCCATGAATCGGGAGTTGATAGGAATGAATCATGAAGTAGAAGGGGAGTTTATGAATGCTTGGAAAACAGGCAATACCGGTTATCCTATGATAGATGCATCAATGAGGAGTTTGATTGAGACCGGCTATCTGAATTTTAGGATGCGTGCCATGCTGGTAACATTTGCCACTTTTACCATGTGGTTGGATTGGAAGGAAGTCGCTCGGCATTTGTCTCGGCTGTTTCTCGACTTTGAGCCGGGTGTTCATTATGGACAAATCCAAGTACAGGCCGGATTGTCCGGTTATCATACTTTGAGGATATTCAATCCGATCGCTCAATCACAGAAGTATGACAAGAGCGGCTTTTTTCTCAAGCGATTCCTTCCTGAGTTGGAATCATTGCCTGCTCCTATGGTTTTCACACCTTGGATGATGTCAAAGATGGAAGAAGAACACTTTGGTATCCGATTAGGAAAGGATTACCCGAAACCCATTTTGGATTTCGATATCTCTAGTAGGATAGCAAAGGAATATTATTGGAAAAGGAGAAATGCCCATCATGTCCAACAACAACTACCAAAGATTTGGGAACGTCATTGTTCGCCCCAAAAAATCGAAGCCTATTTAAAAGTGTGGCAAGAGAACCGGTCTAGACGAATGTAAGGTTATTCAAAATCTTTGTAAAGTAGATATTTACTTCTGATTTCGGTCTTGAACGTATTGACCTCGGCCGCCCAACCTTTTTTTACTTCATCAAATGATTTTCCGGCGATGATGTCTTTTCTCAATTGATCCGTTCCCGCCAATTTGTCGAAGAATTTATTCTTCAAGAAAAAGGATTTTTTGTCCGGATATATCGCATAAAAGTCAAATAAATAATTCAAATCCAACTCCTTTGTCTTGAGAAAAAGAACTTCTTCGTCCTTGCCGCTCAAATCCACACCATAGCATTTTGTATCTTGATGCTTGGGGTATTTCGCTCCATCCCTTGAAACGGGTGTGTAAGAAAACGATTTGTCCGGATAAGAAGGATCTCCGAACAACTGGAATTGTTTTCCGGTTCCTCTTCCAATATTTACGACGGTCCCTTCAAAAAGGCACAAGGAGGGATAGAGATAAATGGAACGCATATTGGGGAGGTTGGGGGAAGGTTTCACCGGAAGGTGATATGCTTTTTCATGATCATAATTCAAGCAGTTAATGACATCTAAATCGCATTGGACACCGTTTTTTAACCAACTTTCACCGTTGATCATTCCGGCGATTTCACCGACCGTCATTCCGTGAACAATCGGAATTTTATGCATGCCGACAAATGATTCGAAGCCGGGTTTCAGTACAGGACCATCCACATAATGTCCGTTGGGATTGGGGCGGTCAAGCACCAATACTTTTATTCCATTTTCGGCGCAAGCCTCCATCAAATAATGAAGTGTTGAAATATAAGTATAGAATCTCGCTCCGACATCTTGGATGTCAAAAATGACATAATCAGCACCTTTCAAATCTTCAGCACCCGGTTTTTTCTTTTTTCCATATAATGAAACGATTGGGATACCGGTTTTTACGTCCTTGCCGTCCTTTACAACCGCTCCGGCGTCCGCTTTTCCTCGGAATCCGTGTTCCGGAGCGAAAATCTTCCGGACGTTGACTCCTTTTTCTACCAATACATCCACCAAGTGGCCTTCACTTACTCGTGAGGTCTGATTGACGGTGAGAATCACATTTTTATCCTTGATAATCGGTAGATACTTTTCGAACTGATCGGCACCCACAATAATCGGGGGCTCTTCATTTGTATTCGACTCTTCCTTAACGGAAATGGTAGACCCTTCTTGAGGGTCGGAAGAGATATTTGAATTTTGTTGGCAACCCGAACTTCCTGACAAGATGAAGGAAACAAGGAATAGCAATATTCCCAGATTAGAAGAATTGGATATTGGATTCATTTTCATGGAGGATTAATTTAGTAACAGTCAAACAATAACTTTGCGATTTGACTTATGTTCTTTTTACTTT
>JAHDCE010000135.1 GCA_020630045.1 Saprospiraceae bacterium
TCCAGCTCGGAAATAACATCCAATAAACTTTTGTTCCAAATAACTTCGTCGTAGTCCATGTTTTCTCCTGCCCTGATGTTGTAGGCCGATTGGTGCAGGCCGATGTCAATGAGATAATCGAGTTCTTGATTGGCGATTCGGTCATTGACCGGGCCTCGTCTGAAATCCATTCTCAATAAAGCAAGTAGGGTGTCGTTCACCATATCCTGTCGAAAGGGTAAAGTGTCCCGGTTAATTACGATTCGTTTGACATCACTGATGATATGGAATACGGTTTCGTCATTGTTTTCGCTTTTCCTCCTGTTCCAAAATTCACGGTAATAGGTGGATTGGATGGTGGTATCCAAGTATGTGATTTCCAAACTGTCGATTAGTTCTATTTTGGGTGTGCTTACATTCATGTACCAATGCCATCCGTTTCTGACTCCATTGTTGCCTATTATTCTTCTATAACCGAACCACTTGAATGTCTCGTGAATCATGCGTAGGTTAGACGTATCCCTAATCCAATTCCTAGGACTTTCGTCATAATTGTATTTCAAGTGAGAAAAGCTCAATCGGTTTTCTTTGAACTGAGGAATGGTTTTCCTCTCGGCGTTGCTACAACTGAATAAAGAGGATATAAGAAGAAGGGTGCAAAATGATGTGATGATATTTGGTATAAGCCGCTTGCGAAGTTTTTTATTGTTCATGTAATGTCGGTTTTTCGGAGAACTGTTATTGGAATAAGGTGCCATGCCGTCATTTTGTGTTATTATTGTTAGTAACGGAGGGTTCAATTCAATTCTTTTTCAAATTTAATAAATAGTGAGTCAATTGATTCTTTCAATCTCTCTCTGTTCAAAATCGGCTTTGGCGGAAGTATTTTGTACAATACTTTATTGATTCGATCGTCATAGGTGGTTGTTTCTTTGCCATTAATCCAAATAGTCCAAGGCATTGGAGGGTTATGCTGGGATTTTGTGTAATAGATTATTGTGTCAGTTTCCGTAATTATTTGAAAATCTATCGTTGGATAATATGAAAAATTTTCCAGCATCTCAAATCTCATTTTAATAGATATGGAATCTAATTCTTCTTCCCAAGTAGATCTTCTTTTAGAATATTTTTTATTCCAAAATTCTTCAAATTCAATTGGAGGCGAGTTGACGATTTCAATTAATGTATCAATGTCGTTTTTATTTACTTCATGAATGAATTTCGGCTTCCTTTTTAATATGTATTGTTCGTAGTCAAGGCGTAATTTTTTTTCTATGTCATCTATCTGTTTTAAGAGTTGATTGATGACTGTAGAATCCTTTTCCGAATCTAATTTTTTTTCAATTTTAGTTATTTGTTTAAATGTTCTATTGGACTTCCTTTTACCTTTCTTTCTTGCATATTCTGATAAGCTGATGTTGCCTGTATTGTAAAGCCCCAAAGGAAAATCTGTAATTTTGATTTCATAATCTTTTGTCGTTACGAATTCATAATTTAAATTTTCATGGTCAAGTATTTTTATATATTCTATGTCTTCGATATTTATCTTCTTTCCAAAAGATGAAACAGGTGAACTTGATGTCACTCCAATAATTCCTTTGATATGCTCAGGAAAATATTCCCGCCATTGATTCCCGTAATATTGGTTTAAGGAATCATTTCTGAGCTTGATATATTCAGGTTTATTGTATTCCGAATCACAAGGAGCGAATGCACAACCACCATTGATAATTTTGATTTTTGAAAATCGATTTAAAAACGCTTTTTCCATTTTTGACTCTTCTTCCGTTCGAGGTATCATGCTTCCACTATTGAAATAGAAATAAAAAATCCCTTTATCCGCTTCGCCATAAAGTTTTTCTTTTTGTTCAGAACAGTCGGGCAAACTTTGGGCGAATGCCGGATTGTTTCCTAGAAGGGTGAAGGAGAAACTAAACAGAATGATATGTTTGTATAATGTTTTCATGTTGGATTGATGTTGACTACTTCCCCGTGTTTTTAATCTTTTCCGCATAAAACTCTTTGTCCAATTTTACAGGTATCGTCCACTTCATTTTAATCAATTCGCCTCTCCTGAAAAAAGTATCCCATTCGGGAATTAACCGGAAGACTCTAAGTATTTCGTTGTCTATGGTTTTATTTGATTTCCGGGACTTTACTTCGATGTTGATGAGTTCAGCTTTTTCATTGGTCGTGAAAATAACTACAACCATTCCCATATGGTTTGAATTGTTGTTTTCTATAATTTTCCAATTAATATTTTTGTATAAAAATATGTCCAGGCTATTCTTATTATTAGCTAATATTGTTTTTTGGGATTGACTGTTATTGTGTCTGTTGGTTTTTTGTATGATGCCATTTTGAACGTCAAGTTCCAATTCAAATTCATAAATGGAATTGAATCCGGAATGAAAATATTTAATTAATTTTCCATGCGGACAAATCAATTTTGAATGAATCCAATCCGCCTTCACTCTACCGTTCCTGAATCTTTTGGGAAATAAAAATTTGAGGTCAGCAAATTCAACACCCATACAATCCGGGTTGGGGTTCACTTTGAAAGAAGCTTCTACGCCATTTAATGGATTTGGATAACAAGCATTTTTTATTTCAGTAAGGTAGATTTCATTTTCTATGACTTCCCACGTTGCTATATAGTTTCTATTACAGGCCATATAAGTACACCCTGAACCATTGAATAGTATTTGGGGGTCGCTCATTTGTCCGTCCTTGTAAGACGCTAATGGTACAGAATAAAGCATTAAGGTGTCTCCATTGTAAATCAGTATGTCCGGAATTTGGGCAGTTCCGAAAAGTTGGCAAGAGAATAAGCTAAAGAATAGAATGCTGTTGAGTTTCATATTCAATATCCTGTTTGAAATCGAATGCTCTGTTACAAGCATTTTCAGGGTTGTCTTCAACTAAGTACTCGATCACAAGTAATGTATAGATACAGGCGAGTGGATTTTTGTGGTATGCAAGGCGTGAAAACCGCGCATAGCCTAGCTACGCAAGGATTTTCACAACGCAGCCTACTGCGAAAATCCGCCGCATGGACGATATGATTACTTATGGACGGGTACTTACTTAAGATGCCAATGAATCCATTTTTGTTGTCTCCAAAACAAAACGCCCCACAAGGAATTCTCCTTGCAGGGCGTTTCTAATAACAATATCCTGTTTGGTTAACGCGCATAAGACACCGCCCGCTTTTCGCGGATAACGGTCACTTTGATTTGACCCGGGAACTGCATTTCGTCCTGGATTTTTTGCGAAATCATGAATGACAAATCATCCGCATATTCATCCGATACTTTTTCTGCGGAAACGATGACACGTAGTTCACGACCCGCTTGCATGGCATACGCCTTGACCACGCCATCGTGTGAAAGCGCCACTTCTTCCAATTCATTGATACGTTGGAGGTAGCTTTCAAGGATTTCACGACGGGCGCCCGGACGAGCGCCTGAAATCGCATCACAAGCCTGTACGATCGGTGAAATGATGTTTTTCATTTCAATCTCATCGTGGTGAGCGCCGACCGCATTGATAACAGCCGGGTGCTCCTTGGCTTTTTCACACATCTTCATACCGTGCAAAGCGTGGGACAATTCACTTTCCTCATCTGCGACCTTGCCGATATCATGTAACAAACCGGCACGTTTGGCCAATTTGATTTGCTTGGCGGACAAGCCCAGCTCAGCAGCCATCACCGCACAAAGATTCGCGGTTTCGCGAGAGTGCTTGAGCAGGTTTTGACCATAAGAAGAACGGAATCGCATACGACCGACCATACGTACCAAGTCCGCATGCAAACCGTGGATATTAAGGTCGATGACCGTCCTTTCCCCGATTTCGCGGATTTGCTCTTCGATTTGTTTGCGTGTCTTGTTGACCACCTCCTCAATACGGGCGGGGTGGATACGTCCGTCCGCTACCAAGCGCTTCAACGCTAGGCGGCAAACTTCTCTTCGAATCGGGTCGAAGCTGGAGATAACAATGGCTTCCGGGGTATCGTCAACGACGATTTCCGCACCGGTAGCCGCTTCCAAAGCACGGATATTCCGTCCTTCCCGACCGATGATTTGTCCTTTCAAGTCGTCCGAATCCAAGTTGAATACGGAGACCGTATTCTCGATGGTATATTCGGCGCACATCCTTTGGATGGTTTGTATGACGATTTTTTTCGCTTCCTTGTTAGCGCTGGCTTTCGCTTCGGAGATTGTATCCTTGACAATCGCCATCGCTTCCGTTTCTGCTTTGCCTTTGATCGCTTCGATCAATTGTTCTTTGGCCTCTTGTTCCGTCATTTTGGCGATTCCTTCCAACACTTTCACTTGTTTTTCGGTCGCCGTTTCCAAATCTTCCTTCTTCTTCGCAACGATTTTTAGTTGCTTTTCCAAATTTTCACGAATAGAGCCGATTTCATTTTCTTTTTGCTCTATTTCATTCAATTTTTTGCTGAAACCTTTTTGCTTGTCGGACAAGCTTTGTTCTTTTTGTTTCAACTCTGCTTTTGCGGTTTTTACTTCGATCTCCAAGTCTTTCAACTCATCTTTTCTCTTCGCCTTGAAGTCTTCGTAATCCGTTTTCATTTTGGCATAGCGTTCACGAGCTTCCTGAATTTTCTTCTGCTTGATTTTTTCATTCTTCCCTTCCGCTTTCGCCATGATGCCGTCCGCTTTGATTTTGGCTTCTTCCACCGTTTTGCTGGCGGTGAGTCGAGCCTTTTCAATAGCGAGGTCGGCTTTTTGGTCTGCTTCCTGCAATTTTCCTCGGAACTGTTTGTCCATCGTGGATTTCAACAGGAAGTAGCCAATCAGTAGGCCTACGACGAGTCCTACTGCTATACCTATTCCAATTTCCATAATAAATGAATGGTTTGTATTTGAACCGAGGACTAGCGGTCGCCCTTGTTGAAGTTGAATTTGGATTTAAATAGTCATTGGATGGGGGCAACTTATATGATAGATTTATACAGGGAGCCTTCGTCTTATCGGTCCGATTAGTAAATGAATTCGAGTCAAGGAACAGCTTTGATAAAAGCTTTGTTTTTCCTTGACTCCAACCCGCAGTTTTCAAAGAACATATTTTTTCCCCGTAAGGGGAATCCAAGAATCAATCCTCCTTGGATGTTTTGTTATTTGAAGAAGATACCTTGGGATTGTTGGCCTTGATAATCATTCTTCGCAACAACACAAATATAAGGATAGCGATTAAAATCAACGGCCATATAGACGTTAAGCCTATGATTAATGTCAGTATGCCCTGCCACCCGTCTTTGAACGATTGCCCCCAGCGCTCCAAGAAAGAAGGCCCCGTATATTCGGGCGCATCGATGGAATATTCCAAAGGTTGGTTCAAAGACAGTCGCAAGGTACTGTATTTAACCTTATCGGACAAGTACCGGAGCTCAGCTTCTTTGGCTTCGATTTCTTCGGTCAATAAGCGAACTTTCTCTTCGACCGCTAGTAGTTCCTCTACGTTTTTGGCATTTTTCAGGAAGCTTTCATACTTATCCCGAACTTGTTTCTTGGTTTTCAATCGACTTTGGATGTCTACATATTGGCGGGTGACGTCACGCGCTTCGATGTTTTTATGTATTAATTTTCCATCCATTCCCGAAAGGGCGGACAAAAATCCATCGAAATTTTTCGCCGGAAGGCGGATGACAAGGGTATTGGTAATATTGTATTTGGACTTGGCTTCGTTTTCGCTGGCCAGGTAGCCCTTGTTGGTTTTGATTAAAAGGTCGAGTTCGCCCCTGGTTTTTCCATAATCTTTTACTTGGAGGCTAACATCTCCTTCCTTGATGATTTTCAACCCGATTTCAGGTTCTCCTTCTACTTGGTCGGGGATTTGTCTTTGCTCTTCCTGATCTTTGTAGGATTCATCTTCCGTTTCGTCATATTCTTCCATGCTTTTTTCTGAAGCGTTCCAACCATAAGTTTCACCTCCTTCAAAGGAAGCGGATTGGTCTGCGTTTTCGTAACTGTTGGAACAAGCGATAAAGGTCAACGTGAGCGCTAGGAGAAAAATAACTCTTCTCATGGTTTTTTGATTTACAATTTTAGAGATCCCGATAAGAGCTATCTCTGAATGGTGTTGTCAAAGATTAAGATGCTATATTCTCCGGAAGGGTTGAGTGAAGCCAATTCACAATTCAAGACTTGGTTGACAAGCGCTTCGTCATAAGGGTGTGAAACCTTGATGTAGTTGTCGGTAAATCCCTGCATCATGCCGTTTTGATGGCGGGCTTCGAACAACACCGGGCGATTTTGACCGGCGTGCTGTTCATAAAAATAGCGTTGTTTCTTATCTGACAAGATGCGAAGCATTTCGTTTCGATTGCGTCGTTCACCCATTTCTACTGCTCCATCCATTTCTGCTGCGGGAGTATTGGCCCGTTCGGAATAGGTAAAGACATGCAGGTAAGAAATATCGAGTTCGTTGACGAATTCATAAGTTTCCAAAAAGTCCTCTTTGGTTTCGCCGGGAAATCCGACGATGACGTCAACACCAATACAACAATGCGGCATGACCCGCTTGATATGAGCGACGCGATCGGCATACAATTCCCGTTTGTAGCGGCGGCGCATCATTTTGAGCTGCTTGTTGTTGCCGGATTGCAAAGGGATGTGGAAATGATGTGCGAATCGTTGCGAACCCGCTACAAAGTCGATGATTTCGTCGGTGAGCAGGTTGGGTTCGATAGAAGAGATGCGGAACCGTTCTATTCCTTCGACCTTGTCCAGTTCACGGATCAAGTCGATGAACAAGGCTTCCTTTTTGGGTTTTGTACCTTCTATGACTTCAGTCCCATTGCCGAAGTCTCCGATATTGACACCGGTCAATACGATTTCTTTGACCCCCATGCGTGCGATTTCTTCCGCATTGTTGACAATGCTTTCGACAGTATCGCTTCGGCTTTGGCCCCTGGCTTGAGGAATCGTACAGAAGGAGCATTTGTAATCACATCCGTCTTGTACTTTGAGGAATGACCGTGTCCGGTCACCGAAAGAAAATGAGTTGACAAAGGTGTTGGCTTGCTTGACTTCTCCTGCTGAAATCATTCCCTTGCCCGGACTTTTGGAGAGGTTGTCTACATAATCTAGGATGCGGAATTTTTCGGAAGCGCCGAGTACGAGATCGACACCCTCTATATCGGCGATTTCGTCCGGTTTCAACTGCGCATAACATCCGATAATGATAACCTTCGCCTGCGGGGATTGCCGCAAGGCTCGACGAACGGCTTTCCTACATTTCCGATCGGCGAAGTCCGTCACGGAACAAGTGTTGAGCACGAATATATCCGCACCCTCCTCGAATTTCACGACTTGGTAACCTTTGTCTTCGAACATCCTTGATATGGTGGAAGTTTCCGAAAAGTTGAGTTTGCAACCAAGGGTGTGGAATGCTACTGTGCCGTATGTCGCCATTTTTTTAATTTATTCCTGCAAAGATACCAAGGAATCGGTGTTATCCGCAATACAATTTCCATCTTATCTGAACAGTTTCTTATTCTATTCGAATTTTTCCCGAAGCAAGCCCGGCTTCTATGTTTTTGAGCGTCCCGCTTTTGCGGCGATCATCGGAATTGAAGTCCACTGCGATGAAATGGGTGCATTCTTGCAAGGCGAAATCGTCTCGACTTCGGTCGTCTTCGAATCCGCCGATGATATTCCAACCACTGACTTTGGTTCGGTACTTGTCCGGTAAATATCTTGGCTTTTCTCCGATATGGAGAACCGTTACTTTTGAAGTTTCTGATTTGAGGAATTCCATGACGAGTGTATCGACTCCCCTGAAATCACAAACGATAAATGATGCTTCTTTCTCTTGAATCCATTTTTTGATAGGTGCCAAATAATGGGTTTCGAAATCCGCATATTTGATATTGCCGTTGCCGAAAATGTAGATTTTCATGGTTGAATTTTTGAACATCGCTTTTGGTAGGTTGTAAGACGTTATCCTTTCTTAATGAAGGAAGGATAAAAAATACTTTTTTGAAAAACAGGTCGTTTTAATTTCGATTATAATTTCAAAATAAAACACACACCATGCCCATCCCTTATTCTAATATTAAAAATACATTTTCAGTTCTCGTGTTGTCTGTTTTTGTATTTCTTTTTTCTTCTTGTAGTTCCGATTTGACTTATCGGGGGTACTCTCCAAATAGTTTGAAAGACGGTGATTATGTAGATGATGATTCATATATTTATTCCCTTCCTTATGCAGAAGGAGAACGATATTTATTGGCTCAAGCCTATGATTCCCACATCATGTCGCACAAGGACGAATTCGCTTTGGATTTTCGAATGAAAACTGGCACTAAAATTATGGCCGCCCGACCCGGAGAGGTAATCGCCGTCAAAGAAGATTCACAAGAAGGAGGCATCGGTGAACGCTATTTGTCCTTGGGCAATCACGTTGTTGTCCGGCACGATGACGGTACCGAAGCCGGCTATTGGCATTTGAAATACGAAGGAGCTTTGGTCAAGGTCGGCGATAAGGTTGAGGAGGGGCAACATATCGCCATTAGCGGTAATACCGGTTACACCGCATTTCCACATCTTCATTTTTATGTTTGGGAATACGAACACGGTGTCAAGCAAACCATACCGACCCGATTCCGAACCTCAAAAGGAGTTATTTATTTACGCCCTGGGAGGAAATATGGCCATCCATAAATATTGTTTTACCGGTATCCGATTTCAGGTGTTAAGTACTCGATCAAAAGTAATGTATAGATGCAGGCGAGTGGATTTTTGTGGTAGTCAAGGCGTGAAAACCGCGCATAGCCTAGCTACGCAAGGATTTTCACAACGCAGCCTACTGCAAAAATCCGCCGCATGGACTATATAATTACTTTTGGACGGGTACTTAAGTACCTGGCCATAAATAATTAGGGAATATGCTTTTCGGGTATTTTTGCT
>JAHDCE010000136.1 GCA_020630045.1 Saprospiraceae bacterium
CCGTCTTCCGTCTCAAACAAAATCGTCGGTTTTGCTTGATCAACTACTTGGATTCGGTTTTTATCAATGATGGATTCGAATCGGAAATGGTCGCCATACATGCGGTATTTAAACTGCCAAGTCGCCCCTCCATCTACGGTACTTAAAAACGCACAATAAACATCATCATGACGAGTGATTGCAAAACCGTAATTTTTGTCTACAAATTCGACGTACATGACTTCCCTGCCTTCCAAGCCCGGGACAGGCCGCCAATCACCCCCTGAATTCTTAGAGTGCAAAGCCCTGTATGTACCAAGTCGGTGGTTGTAAATACTACAATAAAAATGTTCTGTATCGGAGGCGGCGATGTCATGGATATGTTCTCGTTCTAGATCAATGGGCACTTCCTTATTGGCCCACTTTTCCATTCTGGGCGTATACCTCAAAAATTGATTTTCAAACGCCGCTATCAACCTGATGTTTCCGGGTATTCGCTTCAAATTAACGACCGGTGCTTTTGGTGTCCGGATTTCGGCCAGTTCGCAAAGGGGTCGCTCTAACTCTTCTATTTTTTCTTCTTGAAATAAGCTGATATCACGATTCTTGATTTTTGAATCCGAATCAGGTAGATACTGGAAGAGCGTGCGATAATCCTGAGGAATCACATATTTTCCGGGAAGGAAGGGAATATCAAGCACAGACTCATTGGTTTTTAATACCATGACTTCCTTTTTTTTCAGGTGTTTGATATGAAACACGTTTCCCGACAGGGATGTCGGGTAAGTCTGAGTCGCTTCAATGAGAACCGTTTCGGGGTTGATTCCATTGCGGATTTCAACATCCCATTCCCCTTGATCGCGTGCCGTTCCATATTCGTCTTGAGGTTCGTGACCGACTTCGACTTCCAATACTTTCTCGGGACGTTTTTGCTTTTCTTGAAGAAGGATTTCGATACGTTGCCGCATCATTCTTTCCGGAATGGTTTGAGCGTATATTCCCGTTAAGGGAAATAAGATGACAAGGAGTATGGTGTACTTTTCCATTGATTTGTCTTGGAATAAATTCAATCAAGTAGCTTTCCTTACATGATGCCTTCCGGCAAAAAAATGGTTGTACCATATGACCCAAAAACCTGTGAATTGCAGAATTGATGTTCAATCATCCATCTCAGGATAACATCTAATGATGATGATCAAAATCTTCGACGATAGAGAATAGCAAGTAAATGTCTTCATAGAATTCACGCACCAAATCAAAACTGACATTGGAACGGAAAAGGTACGGTTCGAGCAAGTCTTTGGGTTCGGTCACGGCGATATACATTTCACCACCGATGAATGATATATAAATTTCCTTTCCCGTTCGGAAATGATAATTGACAAGCATCACTTGTACCTCCCGGGACAATAAGGAGTAAACCGGAGCGTCCGGTGTCGCATAAATCATAAAAACCTTCTCAAAAAAATCCTCATCCGCTTCAACGGGAATGGCTCCTTGACGGGTGAATTGCTTGATGGAGCGGGTGAGGTATTGCTTGTATTTTTCCGGAAGGATATAAATAGCCCCTCGAAACTTATTGTCGAAATGAGCATTGAGGAATACACCGCGAAACACATAATTGAGGCGACTACGAACCTTGGAAAACTCCTTGACATTCACTTCACTCATCGCAAATTCGACTTCTCCGATCTTTCCGGATATGTGGTCTTCTCCTTGATAAGATGGAGCGGAGGTGGCAAAAATCCGGCTTTTCAAAAAATCAGCCTTGGGTATTACACCATTGGATTTGTACTCGAATTGTCCGACTTCGATAAAGTCCAGAATCAGTCGGATGACACGAGGCTTGAAATCGGCGATGAATTGACGTATCCGATAACCTAGGAAAATGATGTATAGTCCGATCGGAATCAACATCAACAAGGAAAGGAAGAACACGTCGATGAACAATTCAAGTAACAACAGGCCCGCCAATACGAAAACTGACAACAACATGAACCAAAGCAGACGACGACGTTTCCGCTCCAACCGGACAAGTTCGGGATGGATGGTGTGGTTGTAATAAATGCGGAATTCCTCCAGTCGTTTCATGTATTGATTTCTCCTACGGTATTTTCTTAACCCGCTCTGTTTAGGGTTGTGGTATAAACGCTATCTCAAAAGTACCTTATTTGACGAAGAATGGCAAAAGGTATCATCCCTAAGGCCCGGTAACTAGGAGCGCTGCCAGATATCCCTTTGCGGGAATGGAATTTCAACGTTGTTTTCCCTAAACTCCTTGTCTACTTGGAAGCGGAGATCACTTTTGACATCTTCGATACGGATAAAGTTGCGTGACCAAAAATGCAGTTCGAAATTGAGTGAAGAATCCGCAAATTCGATAAAGCGGATAAATGGAGCGGGCCGTTGCAATATATCGGGGTTTTCCTTGGCGACCTTCAACAATATTTCCCTTACCAGTTCGGTATCCGAGCCATAAGCCACTCCGATGGCTAACTTGAATCTGACCTTATCATCATTGTGGCTCCAATTGATGACATTCTCGGTAATGAATTTGGAATTGGGAACGACGATAGAGGTATTATCCCTCACGAGTACCACCGAAGTCCGTATACCGATTTTGGTGATGGTACCGACCAGTCCATCGACTTCCACGACATCACCTACCTCGACCGTTCTTTCAAACAAAAGGATGATACCGGATATCAGGTCGTTGAATGTCTGTTGTAATCCGAGTCCGATGCCCACCATCAAAGCCGCCGCTCCCCCTAGGATGATATCGAGATTCATTCCTAGGTTATTTTGCAAGGCGATGAGCAATGCCACTACATAAATAACATACTTGAGAATCTGATTGACCGCGAATTGGCTTCCTACATCAATATTGCTGCTTCTATAGTATTGATACAGGACAATATTGGTCAATACCCAAACCAGTAGCCTCGCGATAAATATCGTAAGGATGGCACTGAAAATATTGGACAATGTGAAAGCGCTCCCGTCTTTTAACGTATAAAACGTATGGTCTAAATTAAACTCACGCAATATCAGGATGGCAGCCACCAAGTACACGACATACTGTATGGTACGATTCGCCGTGGATCGTTCGTCCTTGGGTTTAATGACCTTTCGCTGGATTGCTTGCTCTTTCTTCTCACGGTTGTCGAAGTACTTTTCTACGAGAATCCTTGCCAGTATCCAATCCACCAACTGAGCCAGATACAATACCATGACCGCATATAGGATAATACTCACCCTGAAATGCAGTGTTCCATGTTCTCCTTCAATGTCATATAGAAGGTAGTCTAAATCCAAGACCTTGAGCAATCCGACCAAAGACGCCATTAAGAGAATCATCCGGATGATGCGGCGAATCCGCCTTCGACCGGGTTCTTCTATAGTGCCTTTCCTTTTGAAATAATTCAGTAATCTACCGCCGACAAAGAGGTTGAGGACGAAGGCCGCAAAGAGGATGAGTATGGAAAAAAAAGCCTTCCGAACATCAAGGTACCAATCACCGACTTCGAAGATGCCGATGTTGAATAAGTCCCGGATGCCATTTAGTATTTCTTCCATTTTAGGTGGTTCTCATAATTTGCGGGGAACAAAAATAGCAATGAAGATATAAACGATGGGATTCAAATGCATTTTTTCGCCGGAAGGCGGAAAAAACCACTAAATAGGGGACACAGAGGGGTTCCTAATTTCGAATATAATACACGAATGAAACCGCAAATGAAAACACGACTAAAACTGATGCGGATACTAGGACGGGCAGATACCAAGGCGCTGGTATGAAAAAGGGCGTCACCAAGGCAAAAAACAGGTATCCGGCGATGTAGCTCGCCCATACTCGCTTGGGTTCTTTTTTCGCCGGAAGGCGGAATAAAACATAAAAACTAACATTGATGTATCTCAAAAAACCGATGAAAATGATCCATGCTCCTGCATAGTCATTTAGATAAATCATCAAGGCGGCCAAACAAACGAAGAGGGCATCGGATTCCATATCCAAGTACAGTCCGTAATTACTGGACAATCCATATTTTCGAGCGAGGTAACCGTCTAGTATATCCAATACTATAATCGCTCCTAGTAACATAGCGATTGTTTGGTCGGAAAATCTGGAATAAACCAGGGCCAAGAACAACAATAAGACGAGTCGGAACAAAGTAACTTGGTTGGCGATTCCTCCTAGGAATCCTTTGTCCGTTTTTGTCAAAAACGTGAGGGTATAATATAAAAAAGACACACCGGCTACTACGACAACCGGCCAAGTGCTACTAAGGGCAAATGCCAAAATCCCCGATAGCAGGATGGTCAATGCATGTACATTGTTCCATCGTTTGATATCGAGGATTTCGTTTTGCGGCACGTCGAATCATCTTATTTTGCGATGGAAGAAAAGGGGTCTTCTTCGAAGCCGTATTCTTTCAGGCTCGTAGCCGCCTTGATATCCGTCAGGGGAATGCTGATGATTTTGCTTTTGTGTTCGGTGGCTACTTTGGCCCCTGTAGGCAAAGTCATCCAACCTTCCCATGATGTCTCCATTCCTCCTACCGGGATAATTTTCACCCACATACGCCAAGCGGTCGGCAGATGATTGTCGTCCAGAATCCAGAGATAAGAATCTCCGGGTGTGGTTCCTCCTGATGTATAGGTGACCATCAGCCCTTCTTTGCCATCTTCCAGATCCACGATTCTACGCTCTGTGCCGGGGTCGAATATCTTCACCACCGGATTGAGCCAGTAGGAATCATTGAGGAAGTACTCCCAAGCCTTTCGAACCAGTTTGCCGGATTTTTCGGTATCGGTGATTTCTTCACCCTTTTCCCAGACTTTGCCGGTGACAGTATTGACATCCACCAATGCTTTGTAATCTTTCCATTCCACTTGGGCCAAATGCCGTTGTTTGTCCCATAAATGCTTGTGCGCTCCTCGGAATGTCCACGATATGACATGGGTGGTATCCCAAGCGGGTTTATCCACTGCGGCTAGCATTTTCTGAGCCAGTGCTTCCGCTTTGTCTCCTTGGGTACCTGTGGGCAATTTGCGATTGACGGAACAATATCCCACTGTCATAATGATCACAAAACCGAGTAAAAGGTAGCCGAAAAATTTAAGGACTCTTTTCATGTGCTTGTTTTTAATTGTACCTATGATCAGATGGAACTTACCATGATTAAATCATAGGTGTTTCATGTCATCGTTTATTTAAATCCGTATTGAACCAAACCGGGTCTTTGCAATCGGGTATTCCATTGTAATTGACCAGAATCTCATCACCCGCACGGATATCTTTTATGGCAATAAAGTCCATCGTGTTGTTGTCGAAGTCCTGAAAGTAACTGGCGTTGGGTTCGAACGAATGATTGTACATCGAACCGAAACCCAATGCGATGGCGGCTTCTTCTTCATGGTCGCCCCAGAGGAAATAATAATCATGTAGTACCGTACTATGGATGGTATCGACTTGTCCTTCCGGAATCAGGATAATCGGACATATCTCCAATATGGTTCCTTCCGGAATGTCTTCCGATGTAAACACCCCGCGACCGTGCTTGGGACTATGGGCGACATATAGTGAAGGGACTCGCTGCATGTCCGCAAGATATATACAAAGAGCCGACTCAGGTGAGCCGGCTCCTAGAAAAACATGAAAAATAAAATCCGAATTTGTTTAATTCATTCCATTCTGTGGTTCATTCTACTTAATACGATACCAAAATCATCATTGTCTTTTCGGATGTTGTCATGTTTACTTATAGGTGTGGAAGTGGGGGGATTTGTTACCCGGGGGATTTTTTTTAAAAAAAACTAATGAAAATTGCAGTTGATACCATATGGTTCTCCTATCAGCATCTTAGTTTGTTAATAACCGGTTAATCCGCTTTACATCCTTCGATCTTATCCATAACTTGCTCGTTAACAAATCGAGTGATGAGCGACAATACGATACGACAAGTCATTTTACTAGGAGCTTTGGCCATCATGGGAGTCATTGGGGTGCAGTCCTATTGGGTGATGAATACATGGGATATCCAACAAGAGGAATTTGACAGAACCGTCAAAATCGCCTTGATGCGGACGGCTCAGAACCTGGCGGAAATCGACAGTGTCGAACTGCCTACCCGCGACCTCATCAAACAAACCGCTTCCAACGCGTATGTCGTCAACTATGAAAATCCCATCAAGATTAGCAATCTTGAACATTACTTGAGTAAAGAATTACAAGACCGAGGTTTGATATTGGACTTCGAGTACGGTATATTCGATTGTTCCAGTGACGAAATGGTGTATGGCGATTATTGTAGTGTCGGAGAAGAGAATACCGCATTGAAATCCTCCTTGCCCAAGTACGATGATTTCATTTACTACTTCAGCGTCCGTTTTCCCAGTATGCCTTCGCACCTTTTGAACCGGATGCAACTCTCCGTATTGTTTACGGTCATCTTGTTGTTTGCCGTGTTGTTTTCCATTTACTGTATGTTCATTATCGTAAGGCAGAAACGGCTCTCCGAAATGCAAAAGGATTTCATCAACAACATGACTCATGAGTTCAAAACGCCGATTTCGACCATCAAAATCGCGGCGGACTATTTTCATAAAAATGAAGACATCCAAAACAATCCCCGACTCAGCAAATACACCAATATCATCCAAGAACAAAACCAACGGTTGAATAACCAGGTCGAGAAAGTCCTACAAATCGCACAGATGGAAAAGGACAATTTCAAACTGAACCCCGAACCTATAGAACTCAACCAATTTATCGAAAAAACCTTGAAGGGTATTGAAATGAAAATCCAGGAGAGGGGGGGTATGCTAAAAACCCGACTCAGTAACGCTTCCATGCCCATTCAAGCCGATAGACTGCATCTTTCCAATATCCTTTCCAACTTATTGGACAACTCCATCAAGTACAGCAAGGAGGGGATACCTGAAATCGAAGTTTCGACCACACAAATAGGAGAACGCATCCTCTTGGAAATCCAAGACAAAGGCATCGGTATATCCAAGGAGCATCTTGGAAGGATATTTGACAAGTTTTATAGGGTTCCTACCGGAAACGTGCACGATGTGAAAGGTTTCGGATTGGGATTATTTTATATCAAAAACATCATAGAACAACACGGCTGGAAAATCAAGGTGAATAGCAAAAAAGATATCGGCACTACGGTTGCGATTACTATTTAACACCTAACTTTCTGACAAGTAAAACAATAATCATCCGCATGGAAAAGAAAAAAGCACACTTGCTATATGTAGAAGATGACGAAAGTTTGGCTTTCGTCACCAAGGACAACTTGGAGCTTCAAGGCTACCAAATTACGCATTGCCTTGATGGCAAATCCGCCTTGGCGGCTTCTAAAGAATCCGAATTCGATTTATGCATCCTTGATGTAATGCTGCCGGGTATCGATGGTTTCACCATCGCTTCCGAAATCCGGAAATATGATGCTGAAACCCCCATTATTTTCCTTACGGCAAAATCCTTGAAAGAGGACAAACTCCACGGATTAAAAATCGGTGGGGACGATTACCTGACCAAGCCCTTTAGCATTGAAGAATTAATTTTGAAAATCGAAATTTTCCTGAGAAGGAGCAAAATCAGCGTCGGTAGACAAGAGACCACCAGTTTCCGCATCGGCTTGTTCGATTTCGATTATTCCAATCTCAAACTCACCTATAACGGCGGAGATTCCAGGACACTGACGCAAAGGGAAGCGGATTTGCTCAAGCTCTTCGCTGCACAAAAAGACCAGGTTATGAAACGGTCATTCATACTAGAACAAATCTGGGGAGAAGATGACTATTTCATGGGACGGAGTTTGGATGTCTTCATTTCTCGCTTACGCAAATACCTCAAACAGGACAACAGTCTAAAAATCGAGAATATCCACGGAGTAGGTTTCAAATTAAAAACTTGACCTTGCTCACTTGGTGGATTGAGTTATATTGTGGGCTTCAATATGTGAATCACATGGAACTCAACTATAAAAAATTCGGTCAAGGCGAACCATTACTCATCTTACATGGGCTGTTCGGCACTTTGGACAATTGGCAAACACTCGCCAAAAAATTCGCAGAACATTACACCGTTTTCATCATCGACCAACGCAATCATGGTAAATCCCCGCACTTGCCTGATTTTGATTATCCGACCCTGGCGGAAGACCTATGTTCCTTCATGGAGGACAATTGGATTTACAAGGCCAATATCCTAGGACATTCGATGGGTGGAAAAACGGTGATGCAGTTCGCTCTGGAATATCCGGACATGGTCGATAAGATGATTGTCGTCGATATCGCTCCCAAAGGATATGCAGGTGGACACGACCTTATATTTGAAGCGTTATTCTCCTTGGATTTGAATACCCTTGAAAATCGGAAAACAGCTGATGAAATCCTTTCCGCCAAAATTCCGGAATTCGGTGTCCGCCAATTCCTGCTAAAAAATTTGACGAAAGACAAGGAGACGGGAAAGTACCGATGGAAAATGAACCTACCGGTTATATTCGAACATTATCAAAACATACTCGCCCCTATTGAGGGTGAATTCGTAAATATCCCCGGGTTATTTATCAAAGGGGAACGATCCGAATATATATCTGATGATACGGATTTCAAGGAATTGTTTCCTGACGCCTCCCTACACACCATCAGAGAAGCGGGTCATTGGGTACATGCCGATCAACCGCAAGAATTACTTCAAAGGGTGCTTGATTTTTTACAAAATGAATAGGTTTTTTGTCTATTTGCGTAACCAAATCCTAAAATTGTTCTTATAAAGATTAGAAATCCTATATAACACATTCACCTCATTCAATGAAATTGTTTATTTAATTGCTGATTGACCGAGGAAAT
>JAHDCE010000137.1 GCA_020630045.1 Saprospiraceae bacterium
CCGCAAAATTATAAATTCGCATTTTAGAATTCTTAATTACTTAAAGAACTTATTTAAAAAGTAATTGAGAAATAAAGGAGATACTAGAAAAAATGAAGGTATATCGGGAATTATCCGTCTTGGATGGGTTCAAGAATGCCGTGGTGACAATCGGGTCTTTTGATGGGGTGCATGCCGGTCATCAAAAAATATTGTCGCGGGTAAAAGAACTGGCCAGACGCTTGGAAGGGGAGAGTGTTTTGATAACGTTCCACCCCCATCCCCGCTTGGTCGTCAACCCTGACGATGACAGCCTCAGATTATTGACGACGATTGATGAAAAGATAGAGTTGTTGTCATCCTTTGGAATTGATAACTTAATCATCGTTCCATTTACGCTTGAGTTTTCCCAACAATCCCCCGAAACATATATTTCCGATTTTTTGGTCAAGTATTTCAACCCTTTGAGAATTGTCATCGGGTATGACCATCGGTTCGGTAAAGGACGGGCAGGTGATATTTCGTTACTAAAACTGAATGAGGATCGCTACGGGTTTTTGGTGGAAGAAATATCCAAGCAAGAAGTGGATTCCATTGCGGTAAGCTCCACCAAAATCAGAAATGCCTTGACGAATGGGAAGGTGGCGATTGCCGCCGACTTATTGAAATACCATTTCCGCTTGACGGGAGAGGTCGTGAAGGGACAAGCCCTAGGCCGCAAATTGGGTTTCCCAACTGCGAATATAGAAGTGGCCGATCGACATAAATTGATTCCCCGTGAGGGGATATATGCGGTACGTGTTGAGCATGCGGGGGATAGATTTGACGGGATGTTATATATCGGAACCCGTCCTACGATCAAATCCCAAAATCAAAAAGTCATCGAGGTCAATATATTTGATTTCGACAAGGATATTTATGGAGAAGAAATAACGATTGAGTTCGTTCAAAAAATAAGGGAGGACAAATCTTTTTCAGGTTTAGAAGAGCTGAAAGAACAACTGATAAAAGACAAGGCGAATTCGATGGCCATTCTTGGAAGCGGAAGCAAAAAGAAAATGGAAACGGAATTGCCCAAAGTCGCCATTGTGATATTGAATTTCAACGGAGTCGATTTCTTGAGGCGATTTCTACCCGGTGTATTATTATCCGATTATGGCAATTTGGAAGTGGTCGTTGCCGATAATGGATCCGAGGACGACTCCTTGGATTATTTGTCCGCTCAGCAGGGTGTGAGGATTATTGCATTGGGAAATAATCACGGTTTCGCAGGTGGTTATAATTTAGCTTTAGAAGATGTTTTCGCAGACTATTTTATCATTTTGAATTCTGATGTTTGGGTCGATGGAGATTGGATTTCTCCGGTTATAGAATTGATGGAACGGGATAGGAGCATTGCCGTTTGTCAACCCAAGATATTGCAATACGATCAAGATGAATATTTTGAATATGCGGGTGCGGCCGGTGGTCATATCGATGCTTTAGGATATCCTTTCTGTAAAGGGAGGATGTTCGGGGATATTGAAAAAGATGAAGGACAATACAATGATACTTCGGAGGTGTTTTGGGCCTCGGGGGCTGCCATGTTCGTCCGTTCGGATGTGTTTAAGGGGCTAGGAGGTTTTGATGCCGACTTTTTTGCACATATGGAAGAAATTGATTTTTGTTGGCGGGTGAAAAGGGCCGGATATAAGGTTATGGTTCGTCCTAAATCCGTGGTGCATCATGTCGGTGGCGGTACGTTGGGATACGAAAGTCCTTTTAAGGTTTATCTCAATTTTAGAAATAATTTGATTTTACTGACCAAAAATGAAAACAAGTCTAAATTGGCTTGGTTATTACCCCTTCGTTTGGTCATGGATGGGTTGGCCGCTTTTCGTTTTTTATTGAAAGGTCAGTTTAAAAATATCGTTTCCATTATCCGTGCCCATTGGCATTATTTCTTTAAAATGGGATATCATTTTGATAAGCGTAAAAAGGATATTGACGCAATACAAAAAGTAAGTATCGGAAGGAATGAACAAGCAGGAAGATATTCAGGAAGTATAGTCGTCTCTTATTTTTTAAAAGGGAAGAAGAGATATAGGGATTTGTGATATGAGCCTTTCAATCAATTAGAATTCTACCCTAGTCGTTAATACTGTTTTTAGGAATAGTGAAATAGAAGCAACTTCCTTCTCCTTCTACAGATGATACTTGAATGGTTCCGCCCATTCTATTGACGATTTTCTTACAAATGGCCAGACCGATGCCGGTTCCTTCATGACCTAGTTCTTTGTGAGCCCTTTGGAAAATCGTGAATATGTGATCTTTTCGTTTTTGAGGAATACCGATTCCATTATCCGAAACGGAAAATTTATATTGAGTGTCTTCTTCTTCACAGCTGATTCGGATAATAGGGGGGATGCCTTCCTTGGAATATTTTAATGCATTGCCAATTAAATTTTGGAACAAGGCCATGATTTCATGTTTATTGCCTCTGATATGAGGCAAATCGGATATCTGAATATCCGCTTGTTTTTCTTCAGCCAATACCCTTAGATTTAGCATGGCACTCTCTATCGACCGATTCGGATCAACGATTTCTAATCTTGCATTTTTCAAACGACCAATCCTAGAAAAGTTCAATAAGTCTTGAATCATTTGGGTCATTCTTCCGGCCCCGTCAACAGCGAAATGAATAAACTCATGAGCTTCTTCATCAAGTGATTCGGAATGCCTTTTTTGAAGGAGGTTCATAAAAGAAATAATCATCCTGAGCGGCTCTTTCAAATCATGCGAAATCGCATAAGCGAAGGCTTCCAATTCCTCATTGCTTTGTTTTAATTCTTGAGCTTGTTCGGCCAGTTCACCCTTCGCATTGATCAAGTCCGTCACATCCAAACCCAATACGACAACTCCCTTGGTGTTTCCTTTTTTATCTTTGTAAGGCCACTTGTCGGTTTTGATATGGCGTACACTTCCATCCATCGCAGTAAATGAATCGGTCACTCCAATGACCGGTTCGTCCTTTTGGATGATGCTTAAATCTTCTTCACGATATTTCGACGCTTCTTCTGGCGGAAGCTTTTCATTCAAATCATAATTGATTAACTCATCAGGCGACTCAAGTCCCATGAAATTGGCTTGTGCCTGATTAACCTTTACTATCCTATTATTACAATCCTTGTATGTTACCATAATGGATATGGTGTTGAGCAAGAATTCTATTTCTTGCTTGCTGTTTTCCAATTCCTCCGACTGTTCTAGGAGTTGTTTTTCTTTCATGCGGAACGCTAGGTTCTGACGTTCTAAATTTTCAACCTTTTGGCGAAGGCTTTTAAGCCGATTTTTTAATGTTGTTTCCTCTTGTTCCAAATTTTCATTTTGGATATTCAAGTTCTGATTTTCCTCCTTGAGCATTTGTTCCCGTTCTCCAAATGCTTTCTCTCGTTTTTTGAATAAAGAAAGTTGTTGATAATTCCAAGAACCGACCATTATCGCAGTCAGTGAGAAGATAATAGTTGGAAAAATAAGGTTGCTATAGCTCATATGGACCGGTGCCCAAATCATAGCTGTTGAAATAATAACAAGTATATTAAACCCGTTAAAGAACCACATCCTTGAGCTTGTGCTCATGAATGGTGTCAAACACAATAATGACACCCAGATGGACAACACGATGACAGTATGAAATCCGTTGAATGCCGCGATGAGTGTGAAAATGAAAAAGTAAACGAAGACAAGAACATCATAGACTCTTCGTATCAAAGAAATTTCCTTTTGGAAAAAAGTGAAAATCATTAATGTCCCGGTAATTAATGAAAATGGAATGGTTAATTGGGAATAAGAAGAAATACCGGATTCGGAAGAGAGAAGAAAATTGATGGAGACAGGCAAACAGGCCATTAGGACGAATAGTATCCTAAAATGCCAAACCTGCGGGATATACCAACTATCAACCCGCTGTTTTGTTTTCCAACCAAATTCTTTTACCCAATTCATATAACCCTGAATCAATATATCCTGTTCCAATAATCCGGCAAATGGGTTTAAGGGGCTTTTGTGATTCTTGAAATTTTGCCTTGATTTATGTTACGTTGTTAGGCGACAATTGTTAGGCTGGATATCTTAGATTTAGTTATTGTAAGTCAGTGAGTTACATATTAAAAGATGGGGAATTCCATATTACGGAATCCTTTGATATGTAATCTATTAGTTCTCTTGGGGTATAAAGGCTATCATTCCCGATCCTGATTTTTTCGGTTATTATAGTCCTTGCTTTATTCATAGGGATATTTTTATCAAATCTGAGTATCAATCCAAAGATTTCACTCCAGTATTCTTCGGCATATTGGAGTGTGGTATCTCCTTGGATGTCCTTGAATCGTAAGCTCCTGATTTGATTCAGCTCGATAGAGCCGGAGGATGTTTCTACTTGGACTGTTCTAATCAAACTATCCTTTTGATAATATTTTCCGACCGGATATATCCCTGATTTTACAAGCAGCTTCCCGTCAACAAATATTGTTTTCGGATTATAGCACAATTGCTTATCTGAAAATTGGATTTTACCTCCATGAACGACCGTCCGAAAGCTATCCCTGCAATATTTGAAAATGATACTGTCTGCCGAGGGATATCGAATGACCGTCCCAAAATCAGCACGGAATGGATTAGGGTTGCCATATTGATAATATCGGCGTTTACAAAACATATTTTGCTCAGCGAGGTCAAAGGTCACTGGATCGGGATAATCCAGTATAGGAGTATTCGCCAACGGGTCTTTATCATTGGGCTCTGTATTGTGACAACTGCCGAAAATTAAGATTGAAAACCCAATGCACAAAATGAGGATTCGATGTGTCAATGATGCCATTTTAATATCCGTGTTTCAATATTCAAACCAACATCCCGGCGATACAGGCAGTCAAGAAACAAGCGACCGTACCTCCAATCAATGCACGTACACCAAACTTAGAAAGGGTCTGTCTTTGACCGGGAGCCAAAGCTCCGATACCACCGATTTGAATACCGATAGAACCGATATTGGCGAATCCACAAAGGGCATAAGTGGCGATTATGATTGACTTTTCCGAAAGGGCACCTGCATTTTTCAATTCCGCCAAGGAATAATAGGCGACGAATTCATTTAAAATGGTTTTTTCTCCTAGGAGACGTCCAAGCTGGGTGATATCTTCAACCGGTGCACCAAGCACCCAAGCAATGGGGGCAAATGCCGTTCCCAAAACGAATTCCATAGACAGACCGTTGAAGGCCGTTTTTTCCGCGATATAGGCGTTTAAGTTCGTCCAGTCGCCGAAGGCGAACAAAACCTTGTTGCCAAAATATACAAGTGCCATGAAAGCAATAATCATCGCACCTACATTCAATGCTAGTTTTAATCCTTCCGATGTTCCTTGGGTCAAGGCATCCAGTGGGTTGATTCCCAAATCACTCTTGGGGATGGTAAAGTCCTGCGATACATTTTCATGATCCGTTTCCGGAAATAATATTTTTGAGGCGACGATAGCTGCCGGTGCCGATATGATGGAAGCCGTCAATAAATGAGTACCGAACTTGGTCAATTCTTCCGGATTGTTTCCTCCTAATAACCCCATATAAGCTCCGAAAACACCACCGGCGATTGTAGCCATACCGCCCGTCATCAAGCAGAGGATTTCGGATTTTGTCATTTTTTCCAAATAGGGTTTTACGACCAATGGGGCTTCGGTCTGTCCGATAAATACATTGGCCGCTGCCGCAAGGCTTTCCGCACCGGAGAGTCTCATTATTTTTTTCATGACCCAAGCAAAAGCATATACTACTTTTTGCAATATGCCATAGTAATACAATAAGGAAGACAAGGCCGAGAAAAATATAATCGTCGGAAGTACAAAAAAGGCAAAACCAAATCCCAGTTTCATGAAATTACCGGTCATGTGTTCGATGTTCTGCTTGTTTTCAGGAGCGGCGTTTTCCAAAATAGTACCTGTGGCTTCCGGAACTCCTTGTCGGATATTTCCGTCTGCAAGTACGCCGAACATGAACTTGGCCGCTTCTTCCGAACTTTGAATCATCATTACGAAAAAATCAACGATGATGGATATCGCGTTGTAAACGAATGGAACTTTAAGCATCAGCAAGGCGATGACCAATTGTAGTCCTAAACCTTTTAATACAAGCCACCAGTCAACATTTTTCTTATCCGTACTGAATAAAAAGGTGACGCCAATCAATATTGCAATCCCTAAAACACCCCTTAAAATATCCATTGTATTCGTTTGTTTTGCCTGTTTTCCGCCTTCCGGCGAATCGTTTCAGTTAATGATGAAAGAGAGTTGTTGAAACTAGAAGGACTAATGTAGGAAATTCCCATCATTACTCAGAAGATTAAACGCAAAATTCGATATGCGTCCCCTTTGATGGATTGGAATGGAGGTCTAAAACGAATAACCGATATTGAATTCATGGGTAGCGCCCAATTCAAAACCGAATTGTCTCCTAAACCCATAACTGAATCCATAACCGATTTTGATATTGCCATTTGACAATACGCCCGATTCTTCACTGAATACTACTCCGGCTTCCAAATGCATGGCTCCGGAAGTGTTTCCGCCACCACCGACCCAAAAGTAGTGGTCGAATTGGAGACGTACATTAGCATCGGCATTGAACGGGCTATTAGGAGCCCATTTCATCAAAGTTGAAAATTCCACGAAAGTGGCGTCCTGTAAGTAGAGAATATATCCACCATTTGCATATAAATGTTGGACCCGCCTCAAATCAAAGTCCTCACCACTGCTTTTGAACAATAGATTCAGCCCGAACAATTGAGGAATCGAAATGCCTCCATATGCATAATCGCCGGAATTGACCCGCTGGTAATATTGTATACCCAATGCTCCATCAAAGAACCACTTATTATGATCAAGCAGAGGAATAGCATCATCTCCATCCACGAAAGTGATTTTATTCGTATTGGCACGGTATTGAACCAGTCCCATGCTCAACCCAAAAGAAACTCCGCCTTCCTCACGATCTCCGAAAGGAGACAAAACATACCCTCCCTTGGCATAAAATCCGGTAAACCCTATCGGGCCGGTATGATCGCTCAGGATATGGCCGCCCAAAAGCAATCCTGTTTCTTCATTCAAATGTGTGCCTTGTAGAAATCCGGTCCTAGGAGTTGTTCCTCCGAAATCATATCCTAACCATTGCATCCGATAGCCTAGGTTTACCGAGGTGGGACTTTGATAAGTCATATAGTCCGTAGGCAATGATGCGGGACTGATGGGGGCGTTCCTATATATGGTATAAGTCGGCCACTGTTGAGCCTGGAGGCCCAATGAGAAAAAACAAATGATAAAGAATAATATCAGTCTCATGTCATGTCGGGTTGACGGATTCTACTACGAAATTAGTCAAAATCATTGGCATAACCGCCAAGGGCCTTATCTTCATGCCTGTTAAATAAATCAGAATATGGAGACCTATCAGAATTTTAAGGTAGAAATCGAAGACGGTGTAGCACATGTGGCGTTTAACCGTCCTGAAAAAAGGAACGCTTTGGACATGTCCGCTTGGGTGGAAATGAAAAGTTTATTTGAAACTTTACACAAAGCTTCCGAAGTCAGAGTCATCGTCTTGAGTGGCGAAGGAAAACACTTTTGTGCCGGCATAGACCTGTCCTTGTTGATGGGAATGAATTTCGCCGACGTCAAGTGTGAAGGAAGGAGAAGGGAAAAACTTCGAGAGTTCATCATTACGCTACAAGAACCGATTACCGCTATCGAAAAATGTAGGAAACCGGTTTTGGCAGCGGTTCACAATGGTTGTATCGGAGCGGGTGTGGATATCGTTTCCGCTTGTGATATGAGATATGCGACAAAGGATGCATATTTTACTGTCAAAGAAGTGGACATGGGGCTGGTGGCTGATTTAGGAACTTTACAACGCCTTCCAAAAATACTCCATCCTGGAATGGTTGCTGAAATGGCTTATACCGGAAGGAACGTGTATGGAGAAGAGGCCAAGGAGATCGGACTCACGAATCAAGTATATGAAGACAAGGAAACGATGATGGAAGGTGTCATGGAAATCGCCCGTACCATTGCTGAGAAATCCCCATTGGTCGTCAGGGGGACGAAGGAAATTCTTTTGTATTCCCGGGATCATTCTGTCGAGGATGGACTCAATTATATGGTGGCCTGGAATGCGGCCATGTTATTGTCTGATGATTTGATGGAGTCTTTCCAAGCGAGTATGTCAAAAACGAAACCGACTTATGCCGATTAATTCGGTCGCTTCTTAGATGATTCACGAAACATGAAAAAAAGAAAGAGCGAAATACTAGAAGACGGTTCCTACTTCCAAAGAGGTTTCTTAGTGGAAAAATCCTTTGTCAATAAAGTGGGCAAATCATCCGATAAAAAAGAACTTTATCTCCGATGCTCTGTACAGGATTATTTTATCAAATTTTGCGAAAGCGAAATCAATGTTGAAGATATCCTTCATTTATTGAACACTCCGGTGAGTTTTCGTATTAAGATAAAAACAGGGGCTTGGGATATTTGTGAGGACGATGATCCTAATTTACAAAGTAGAATAGGTGATTACATCGTGGTTTATGAGTTTAAATAAGTTCGTGATAACATCTATTTAAAAAATAACAATTCAATATAAAAATGGCTGATATTTCAATATGGACGGGTTCGGATAAATACTTGTGCGATCCTGAATTGGCACAAGCCTTTCACATGGCTCGCGTGCTAGGTATGCCCTTGCTAATAGAAGGAGAACCAGGGACGGGAAAAACGGAATTGCCCATCCAATTCGCCAACGACAAGGAATTGGATTTATATGTATATCCGGTAGGGTC